>CAZZZY010000388.1:0-6194 GCA_964658545.1 uncultured Acetobacteraceae bacterium
CAGCCAGGAAAATAAATTGTCCCACCAGGAATATGTCAAATTACCAACACTCAGCTTCATTTTGTTACGAATGTCTTGGATATTCCAGTTGGTGAGTTTAGCCAGAGTTTGCGCCTCTTGTTCAAAACGCTTGGGCAAAGACCGTTTATATTCTCTACCCGCCTGACATTTAAGTTCTCCTTGGAACGGATGTTGCAAAACATAACGCCCTTGGAAAGATTCACTATTAGCAGTTTGTTGAAATATCAGGTCTTCAGGGAATTTGTCACGGGTGTAGCGGACATGCAACCGGGAGATAAAGACACTGCTTCTAGGAAAGGAACGACGAAAGCTTGGGGGTACTGGCGCATTACTTCCAGAATTATCATCTAGCCAAAATACGCCTGCTTGCTTGAGTTCCTCTTGGGTTAGAGGATCGGCAGAACAGGGATCGCAACTACCCATATCCCAAGCGTATTCCAAAAAACCAACTTTCCTGTCTTCTTTGGTGTAGACAGTTTGAAACAGGGATTTGTAAAATTCACCAAATTTATCTTTGACAAACAAGGGAACGTTTGCGTCGGAGGGGATTTTTACCGTCCGGTAGTTAGTGATTTCTGCCTGTCCTTGGGGCGAGAGGATGTAGATAATCAAATCCTGCTCTGTCGTGGCATTGATCATGCCTAAACGAATTGGCAGCATGAACTTGGGAGACTGGTAGGAAATTTGTAGCGGACGAAGGAACTGGTAGCCAGATTGCTCGAATTTCTCTAAGTTGACTTTGGCAACAAAGAATTTCATTGAGGAGCGGATGTAGGGCTTTAGTAACTGTTTCGCACCTCTGGGGATTTTGTAGCCATTGCGTTTGAGCCAAGTTTCTAGTCCGCCAGATTCTTTAGCACTGAGGATGAGGATGTCGTATTCGCCGACGTTGAAACGTGCTTCGACCGTTACACCCAAAGTGCGATCGCTCCTTGCACTCCCCGTCTCCATTCTCCCTGCTGGCGCTGGTACTGCTCGTGATAAGTTATCTGTCTCAACTGGGGCACAAGGATCTGGGTCAAAATATTCTACCAATCGCGGCGCACTAAAAGCATCCAAGCGTTCGACAATCTTGGGTTCAGTGACGCGAACTTGCTCTTTTTGCAGCACCGTTGGCACAGGTACTACCATTGCAAAATCTTTGACTTTGCCTTGAAAGTCGTTTGCCATTGTTAGAACAGTGCGATCGCCATCCCGCGCTATCACCACCTGAGAAGCTTTGTTATACAGTTTTGTATCAGCTTTAGCCACATAAAATCCACAAAATGCCCAAGCTGCCGGTGTAAAGCACAAAACAGCTACAATTGCCAATAATAATGACGTTAAAAGTCGAAAAAACTTCATTTTATACCTCTGTATTTTTAGTGCTGAGAGTTAGGAGTTGAGAGTTAGCAGTTCTCCCCCTGCTTCCTCATCTCCTCTTTGCCAAGAAAACCGTGGGGCCAACCACAGAACATCTAACAGGATGGTTAATGGTGCAAGGGCAAACAGCGCCCAGAAAACTGCGGTGGAAATAAAGAAATAATTCCGCAGGATAAAAGTTAATCCGGCGATGCAGATTGCCCAAACTACACGCCCAATTCGGGAATTGGGGATCGATCGCGGATCTGTAATCATAAATAGGGCAAACAGCAGCAAAGACCCGCTCATTAATCGGTGCCAGTAAACATCCCAAGTCCAACCCAGCCAGAGATTGCGAATCGCCTCTAGCAAGGCATAGGAACCCAAAAAAGCTGCTGTGGTATCCCAGCGACCAACGCGCTGCAAAATCATGCCGCCAGTACCAGCAAATAATAGTCCATACCACCACTCTTCACCCCATTGTCCCGGCGAAACCCAAGCATCGGGGGTCAGAATCAAGGCAGATATAATGCCAAAATTGGTGGGATTGAAGAAATGCTTATCGCCGACTTGGAAGAGAAACTTGCTGGCGATCGCAATTACTGCGGCTATTGCCATTGTTGTCCAGTGATCAGCCCGTAACAACAGGCTTAGTCCCAAAGAGGTAATTAAAGCACTGCGGAGATTCGTCATTTGTTCTTTGCCAGTTACTAATGACAATATCCATTGGGTTGCTAGACTTGTGGCGATCGCTACTCCAATTAACTCTGGTCGCAGCGTCCAATCTCGTGTACCGATTCCCAAGACTAGGAATAAGCCGAGAAAGAGAATTTGATAATCTCGTATATCTTTGAGCAACATTAATCCTTCGATTCCGGGATTACCCGGATATTTCTCATCAATCTAGACGAGTGCTAGCTCAAATAGTATTGCTGTTACAGATTTTGTTACAAATAGGATTTACGCAAAATGCAGCTAGCTCCCCTGTTCCCAATTTTCTACCGCATTCTCCAACCGAGTTTTCCCAATTGCCTTTGGAGTGGAAATCCCGATTCTAAAGCGATCGCACTGACCTTTGATGATGGGCCCCATCCTCAATACACACCTGAAGTTTTGGCAGTGTTAGATCGCTACAAGATTACAGCTAGTTTTTTTTGGTTGGGTGCTTGCGTCAACCGTTCACCATATCTTGCTAAAGCCGTTTGCGATCGTGGCCACTGGATCGGATTACATGGCTACAATCATCGCTCTTTTCCTCTACTTTCACCAAATGAATTGAAGGAGAGTTTAGAAAAAACCCAAGTTGCTATTTACAATGCCTGCAACCTGAAACCTGAACAAGTGCGGGATGTCCGTCCCCCCAATGGTTTATTTACACCTGCTACTTTAAAATTATTTTCTCAGTGGAATTACCGCTCAGTTATGTGGAGCGTTGTACCAGAAGATTGGGTGCGTCCAGGTGTCACTACCGTGGTAAATCGAATTATGCAGCAGATCAAAAATGGTTCGCTGATTGTCTTGCATGATGGTGCTTGCGGTGGACAAGATGTTGCTGCCACAATTAAAATCCTGATTCCGCAACTACAACAACAAGGTTATGAGTTTGTGACTGTTGATACTCTGTGGCAGCAAGTAACAACACCTGGCGAATAGAATTCGCAGTTATTGAGGTTTGGAGTCTATTTCACCCCAGCTACTATTCCATCAGGTAAATACTGTTCTCGATTGAAATAACGATTCAGGTATCCACAACAGCCTAATCCTGTATAGTCATTTGCATTGATGAGTAGCTGTTTAGAGGCAAACAGATTGTCCAATTTTCGATTTGAAATTGTGTTGATTGCATCAAGAGTTTCTTCAGCTTCGGAGAGTGCCCCGTCTTTTACCACTTCCTGCCACTTCTGATGGAAAGATTGACTTCGATCAATTGCCAGTAAATAGAATTGCTCTAGAGCAATTCTACCCTGCTCTGCACTTTCTTGAAAAGCCTGCTTGATTTGAATAAAGCCTTCCACAGCGTGATTGCGTCTCTGATAAGCTTGATCCAGATTTTCAACCTTCATAATTTGAGTAAACCGCTCATCCGACTCCATCCAGTAAGGATTGAAACAAGCAATATTGTCTCCAAATTCAGGCAGCCCAGATTGCTCTAATACAAACAATTCTAGTGTTCGATCTGGATTAATTAATCGGTGAATTGTGCCAGGATTGAAAATGAGAATTGAATTTGGTTTTAACTCAAGCTTGGCAAAACCATTTTGATCAATAATTTCTACAAAACCATATCCATTTAGCACAAAATAGAGTTCTCTACAAACTAAATGTACGTGGGGTGTACCGCTAATTTGTCCATCCAAGCTGGGGGTATCAAATACTTTCACTCTCAGCCCAAACACATTTCCCGGCATCCGAAGCAGAGTATTATTATCTAACATCAAGAGATTCCTTATTACTTCTGATTGATGAAATAGATGAGCTTTCGTTGTGAAAGAACTCGTTTAGTAGCTTAACTACTTGTACCCCATGTTCTACTGAGCAGGGGTTTTGATCTTCTCCTCTGAAATATCGAACTGCTCTCTCTAGGTGTAGCCCCATGTGATCATCAGCAATCGGATAAATAACCAAATCAAGATTACCATTACGGATTAATGAAATTGCACCTTCTCCCCGATTTAATTGCTCAACGGGTTCAAAAAAACCGACGATCGTTAGTTTATCTCCATTTGGAATATACCCCTCTACTGCAATCGCGCGATAACGGTTGTTTGTGCTGTTTTCAAAGGGGAAATACCGATGCTTAATCTTGCCTATCATTGAACTATAAAGTTCAACTGGTACACCCGACCAGCTACAGTATTTGACTTCTACTCCACCCTGCCGATCTAGAAATTGAATCCCACCTTTCGATGGAACTGGCATACTTTCCCATCTAACTTCAAGAACTTCTCTGGGGAGGTACTCTTGGCCTAGCTGTGCAACTACTGTTAATAGATGAGAACCTTCATATCCTAATGCACCCAAGTTTAAATCTAAAAATCTTCCTTGTTTGACATCAACAACTCTATTCTTGCTCATCTCTACAACAATACGTTCAGGGGTGAACTGTAATTCACAAATCAATTGAGCGACTTTATGCACAACCTGAGATGAGCAATAAGTTTCATTGATAACAATCTGATCCTGTTTGTCAGTTAGCAAATCTAGTAAAATTGAAATTTCGTTTGAATAACAAATGGGTTTTTCAACCAAAATTTTTGCTTTTGGATCAAGTGACAGAATCTGTTCCATAACATGAAAATGATTAGAAGTACTGACGCAAATATCCCAAAAATCGAATTCTAAATAGGATGCTTCTCTCAAGTCAGTTAAAACTCGATATCCTTGGCAAATTGCTTCACGACAACGAGTAGAATTTGTATCAACCACAGCTGCCAAACGAACGCCCAATTTATCTAGTTTCTCCTGATGAATTTTGGAGATTATTCCATTACCTACACGTAAGCAAGACTGTGGATATTGCATAGTTCTCAAGAATAATATAGCGTTTCCCGGTATAGTGAGGTACTCGGATCACAATACAATTCGCAAGTTCTTAACTTTTACCTTTAAGAGGGAACAGGGAACGGGTTATAAGGAATAGGGAAATCTCCATAATTAAAAATTAGGCGATGCACTACGGTGTCCTGAGCCTGTCGAAGGGAGCTTGTAGAACTGCTCACTGTGTCACGTGGCCGTTGTGGGATTTGGATAATGACGGGTTGAAACTTCTGCTGCAAAGAGTCTGCACCAAGGTGGCTGATGCCATCTCGGTTCAAATATTTTTGTTTTTTTTCATAAATAAATTGTCAGGATTCAGACCCGGCATTCGGGCAGGTTTTTCTTGCTGTTACCTCTTCCCTCTTCCCTATTCCCTGCCCGAAGGGCTTGGTGATTAACTACCATATTCTCGCTAAAAGCTTTATTTTTTCTGACAATTTTAGGTAAGCTCAAAGTACTATTTTACCCTAAACTGATAGGAAGTCGTCAGTAAAAACACTTATGTGACAACTAGGGTGCGGAATGTGGGTTACACCTGTTACTTTAAAATCGTTTTATCAGTTGAATTACCGTCCAGTCATGCGGTCAAAAATGGTTCGCTGATGTCTTGCATGACGGTGCTTGTGATGGAAAAGATGTTGCTACCACAATTCAAATCCTCATTCCGCAACTGCTACAACAAGGTTATGAGTTTGTAACTGTTGATACTCTATGGTAGCAAAGTAAAGACCAACTCAATACTTGTCGGTTAAGGGGAAAAGGGGAAGGGGAAAGGGGAAAGAAAAAACCTTTAACCTTTACCCTTTAACCTTTTCCCAAAACCCAATTCCGAGTTGAAAATGCTTAACCGAGCAGTATTGAAGACCAACTAAAGTATTAGTCTGATTAGCGATCGCATCAAAATAATTCAAAACCGATTTTGCATAATTTGGCAAATGTTTATCTGCGATTACGACATTGCAGTGGATAGCGTTTACCCCGCCATGTTGTCCAACCATCTGCGATTTTAGTACGAGTGTTGTATCTGAGATACCAGTCATCTTGTTCTGCACCTAAATAACGAATACCTAAATCCTGTCTTTTGGCGCTGGAAAAACGTTTTCTTAGAGGAACCCACGCACTACCATTATCACTAAACCGCCCGACGAGACGAACACCAGAAGTCGTAGAGCAAACATCACCACTACAACTAGTTTGTGGATCATCGACTACTTTCCACTGCATTTGGGCTGATCTACCGTCAATATTACAATCCCAAAGACCAAAGAACCACTCACTAGTAAGCTGACTAGCCT
>CAZZZY010000389.1:0-6170 GCA_964658545.1 uncultured Acetobacteraceae bacterium
CTACTTACTCTTAACTTTTGTCCGCTTTTCCTCATAGCTATTCTGAACAATTGGGATGGTGAAGTGAAACTGACTACCCTGGTCTTTGCCAGTTGACTCTGCCCAAATTTCCCCACCCCAGCCATTCACAATTTGACGACAAATAGCTAAACCAAGTCCAGTCCCGCCAGTGGTGCGGCGTAGCGCTCCCTCTTCCTGATAAAAGCGGTCAAAAACTACTTCTAAACGATTAGGTTCAATGCCGCGTCCAGTATCAGCCACAGTCACCTCAACCATTTGATGGCTGTTGGAAATCGCTTTAATGGTGATTTCTCCTTGGGGTGGCGTAAATTTACAAGCATTATCCATCAGTTTTGCCAGTACCTCTACTAGCCAATCACCATCAGCTCTAACCAAAGGTAGGTTTTCGGCAATTTGAGTCTTGATTTGGGGTGGCTTTTCCGTTGAAGAACGCGTGCGATTGCGGCTGAGTGCTAAATCCACACACTCTTGTAAAGTGAGGGATTCTGGATGCCATTGCACTCGACCGCTTTCCAAGTTGGAAAGTGTGAGGAAATCTTGTACCAATTTTCGCATCCGTTCTGAGTCGGAAAGAGCAGTGTTGAGCATAATTTGCTGCAACTCCAAGGGCATATCCGGCTCACTAGCGAGACTTTCTAGGCACACTTGAATGGTGGATAGGGGGGTACGCAGTTCGTGTCCGGTGATGGCTATCAGGTTGCTGCGGGTGCGGTCTAGGGCTTCTAGCTGCTGATTAAGTTCTTCTAGGTTGGCGTAGGCTTCGGCTTGGATGAGAGCCGCTCCCACTTGGGTGGCGATCGCTTCTACCAGATCCAACTCCCCTGGTTGGCACTCGTGCGGTGGCATCCGGCAATAGTGCAACTCCACAATGCCCAATAATCGCCCCTGATAAAATACTGGTTCCATTAGCCAAGAACGAATGGCAAACTTTTTGGCAATCAAGGAAAGTCCTGGCGAATTGTTCACACGTGGGTCATTCAGGGTATCGCTAATACAAACCCCTTCGCCTTGTTGTACGATGTCCTGAAATAGGGAATTTTTCTCTAACTCCCAAGTTTGCCCACGAACCGATAAAATACCAGGATTCAAAAACTCGTGTTCAATTATGGCTTGGCTATCTGTAGCTTGAGCGCGGTAAATTAGACAGCGACAAGCTTCTAGGTGTTGTCCTAATTCTTGTGCTGCCACCTGGAGAACTTCGTGAGGATCGAGCGATCGCCGAATCGCAGTGCTAATGGAGTTGACTAATCGTTCTTTTCGTGCTTGGGCAGCAATGGAACGGTAGGCTTTGTGCAATTTGTACTGACTAGCTTGCAAATAAGTTACTAAGCGCTGCACAAAGGGATCTGTATCGATATCACAAGCATATTCGTTGAAATGTTCTGCTCCAGACTGGCTTCGCGGCTCTCCGATGCCAAACCTCTGACGGGCCTCCTCAATTTTACTTGCCAGTTCGGGTCTGTAAACTAAAATCCTGTCTAATAGCAATTCGGCCGCTTTGAGGCTAACTCCCCTTTCCGATGTCCAAATTCCCTCAAATCTTCGCGCTGTGTCTATATCCAGAGTAGGGCTTAGTTCCGGTATTTGCTTGTTTTTGGCAATAGAACCAAGGCTTTCCCGGCAAACCAGACAAGTTGCATAATTGTCAGCAATCACTACCAAATGCCACTCATGACTTAAGCCGTCCTTTGGCTCAAAAGCGACTTTTTCGTAGTGTTCCGAACTGTTGGTAAAATCCGTTTCTGGGGCAGATAACACGTATATTTGATGACTCCGCAAGGCAAGTCGCTGGTAGCGATGAGCTTCTTGGCGGTAGAATCGCTCTCGCTGAAAACTAGCAATTACAAGGGGTTGGGCTAAAGTTCCAGCCA
Source organism: uncultured Acetobacteraceae bacterium (assembly GCA_964658545.1). GTDB lineage: Bacteria > Cyanobacteriota > Cyanobacteriia > Cyanobacteriales > Nostocaceae > Nostoc. Next base: position 1,893 of record CAZZZY010000389.1, read on the forward strand.
AAACTTGATCTTCCATCGCGTGGGAGAGCGCCGTTAGTGAAGCCTTAAAATATAGCTGGGGCCGCAAGTATGGTAGGGACTTTAGCAGATCACTCAGCACAGAAGTCGAAATGCTCATGAATTATTGTTAAACGCTCAACCTCGACAAGATCCACGTCACAGCTGCATTGTACAAATTCCAAGAGACTCTCAAGTTAAATAGAGAGTTGCAATATGTAAAGAACGCTAAAAAGCACTTTCCGCCAAAGCAGACGCAACATTTTGTGACCAAATTGATTTCTTGATTGACAATCTACTACGCCCAATATACATTCTTGACTAACTTTGAAATATGCTTGCACAGCTAAAATCTTTCTGTACTAAGTACCAAATAGTTAATTCATGTATTTTTTAACTGTTAATTCACTAATGATTACTGATTATTTGATAGTCTAGGCGTTGGCATAGCCTTCATAGACATCACCTGCTTGATATTTACATCCACTAAATAAATTTTCCTACCCAAAAACCATTATTCCCATATACCATATAATTTAATCTGTAATGATTGATTAATATTAATCAATAAAATAAATGTGATAAGTTTTTATAATCAAACACCAACGATATTTAAAACAAAATCGTATAATAGTTTAGGGGACAAATGCTACCTTTACCCAATAAAAACTAGGAATTTCGTATTTGTGCTGAGTATACTACTATATGTCTTGTATCTTGATAAAGTTCAACTACTAAGGAATTATCTCAAAATTCTCAATTTTCAGTCTTGACTTTAGACTTATACAATATAAATTTATAAATATTTGTTTATATAGATTTGAGCGCTGCTATTTTATCAACAGTACGTAAAAATTATTTTGGATCGAATGGCTCAAGGAAGTTTTAGAGAGCGTCTTTTTTCTGCAAGTTGTATCGCTTAAAGACCTTTACTGCAAATACCACAAAAATCTACAACCTGTACACGGAATTTTAGCTAATGACACCGGATACGCTAATGACCCAGGAAAAAATTTTCCTGGATGGAAAAACTTTTATTCCTGCCGAACAATTACCTATCCCGGAGTGGCCTTGTGTTGTGAGTGAAAGATCACAACCGACACTGACGGTTAAAGATGATGATTTATTTTTCGTGACAGATACTATCGGGAATATTTCTGGCTGTTCCCTCAATGATGGCAATCCCAGTATGGGACTGTTTTGCTGTGATACGAGATTTCTCAATCGCTTGGAGTTACAAATTGAAGGGCGATCGCCTGTACTTCTCAGTAGTACTGCCGAAAAAGGGTTTTCACTCTCAGCTTTATGTACCAATCCCAGAATTGACGAACGCCTAAGAGCCGAAACTGTGGGAATTCGCCGAGAAATAGTCCTCAATGGCGCACTATTTGAAGAAATAGAGGTATCTAACTACAGCACAACAACTGTCAATTTTGAACTTAGCATCAGCTTCGATGCAGATTTTGTTGATTTATTTGAAGTCAGGGGTTATGACAGAGAAAAACGAGGTAGGCTTTTACGTCTAGTAGAACCGACCACTGAAGAAGGAATTGGCGATGGCATTTCATCAGTACCCAAAGACCCATCAACTTTTAAGGAAGAATCCTTAACACTTGCTTATCAAGGTTTAGATGGTTCAGTGATGGAATCCCGTATTTTATTCCAGCATCGACAACCAGACTATTTCAAGGGTTACACTGCGGTTTGGCAGCTAGAGTTGGCTTCTCACGAGACTCAAAAGCTGGGTTATCGGGTGAATATGTTGAAAAACAACCAATCTAGTTCAACCGTAAGCGCCGCCATCACTTTAGGACAGGCGAAAGCTGCTGAGTTGATGGAAGAGCAAAATTGGGTACAACAAATTACCCGCATTAGCTCAGATAAAAGCACCTTCAATCGAGTGATTGAGCGCGCCGAGCAAGATATGTATTTGTTGCGCCAGTCTTTTGGTAAGTATAAGACTGTTTCGGCTGGAGTGCCTTGGTTTTCTACACTATTTGGGCGGGATTCGCTGGTTACAGCTTCCCAAACCCTGATGCTAAACTCGCAAATCGCCAAAGAAACCCTGATATTACTAGCGACATACCAAGGCAAAATCGACGACGAATGGCGCGAAGAAGAACCGGGTAAAATTTTGCACGAGTTACGTTTGGGAGAAATGGCTCGTTGTCAAGAAATTCCCCATACCCCCTATTACGGTACAGTTGATGCGACTCCTCTGTGGCTAATGCTGTATGCCGAACATTATGCTTGGACTCACGATCAAGAACTCCTAGAACTACTTTGGCCCAATGCTCTAGCAGCAATGGAGTGGATCGATCGCAATACCAAACAAACCAGTTACCTCAGTTACTTCCGCAAATCTAAACGCGGTCTTGCTAACCAAGGTTGGAAAGACTCTGGCGACTGTATTGTAAACCATAAGGGAGAATTAGCTAACGGCCCAATTGCTCTTTGTGAGGTGCAAGCTTATGTCTATGCTGCAAAAATGCGCCTAGCAGAAATAGCGAGGATGAAAAAGCGCCTTGATTTGGCAGATCGTTGGCAAGAAGAGGCTAGAAGTCTCAAGGTTCGTTTTAATCGAGATTTTTGGGTAGAAGACCAGGATTTCTGCGCCTTGGCTTTGGATGGAGATGGTAAACCAGTAGACAGTATTACCTCAAATCCTGGTCAGTGTCTGCATTTGGGTCTTTTCACCCACGAAAGAGCCTATAGTGTAGCAGAACGGTTGCGAGCGCCAGATATGTTTAATGGTTGGGGCATTCGTACTCTGAGTAGTTTGTCACCCGCTTACAATCCAATGGGCTATCACACTGGTTCGGTTTGGCCCCATGATAACGCTCTGATTGCAATGGGATTGCGATCGCTGGGTCTGATCGATCAAGCCTTAGAGCTTTTCCAAGGTTTATTCGACATGACTAGTCAGCAGCCTTATGAACGTCCTCCAGAACTTTTCTGCGGCTACGAACGGAACGGTGATAATGCCCCTGTGCAGTATCCAGTCGCCTGTACTCCCCAAGCTTGGGCTACTGGTAGTATCTTCCAACTGCTGCAAATGATGGTTAACCTAGTGCCTGATGCTCAAAATAACTGCTTGCGAATAATCGACCCTGCTTTGCCAGAATCGATTAATCGTCTATCGTTTCATAATTTGCGAGTCGGCCCCACCATCCTCGATTTGGAATTCGAGCGTTCTGGTACTACCACTGCTTGTCGCGTTGCGAAAAAACGGGGCAATCTAAGGGTAGTTATCGAAGCGTAGAAAGGGAGTAGGGAGTGGTAAACAATCCACTCCCTATTTTATGCTTGGTGCGAGTGATTAGCGGCTAGCCTAGTTATTCACTCTGTTCCCTTCCCTGCACCACAGTGTTGATGTGTTGGCGCTGGGCAACTTGAAAACACTGCACGTTTAATCACTGAATAGGAAATCCTTCCGGTCTGATAGCATCTTCCAAGTCAACCCCCATCAGGTTAGTCCCCTGGATGTTTGCATTTGTGAGATTTGTATTTTCCAAGTCTGCGCCCTGTAGGTTAGCCATTTGCAGGTTTGCTCCCAACAGGTTGGCTTTTTCTAGGTCAGCATCAAATAGGTTTGCTCCTAACAGGTTTGCTCCCAAAAGGTTTACTTTGCCTAAATCTGCTCCTTGAAAGTTTGCCCCTTGTAAGTTTGTTTGCTGTAAGTTAGCTCTTTCTAAGTCTGCATTTTGTAAGTTCGCATTCTCTAAGTTAGCCGCTTGCAGGTTTGCATCCTTGAGCATTGCCCCGGTGAGGTTACATCCGACACATTCATTGGTTTGCAATAAATGTCTAACATTTGCGGCTACAGATACTACTGGCGATGTAACTGGAGATATGACAGGGGAAGTTACAGCCTCCATTGGCGATGTAACCGGAGATATTGCTGGAGCTACTTCAGACTCAGTAGGTATGGATGGTATTAGTGTTTGAGCTATAACGCTGGGTTGGTGAAGGAGGGAAAATCCTGCTACAAGTACCAGAAATACTGCTGTTACGATCCACTGAGGGAATTTTTTGGAATTTGATTGATTCATTAGTTCCTTCCTATCATTATTCGTTGTAGTGGGCTTGTTTTTATAGGAGCCATCAATAATCTGCTTTATTTTCACTTTAGATAAATTGATTGATAATATCAAATATTATTTTGATTCAAATTGATAAATTAAAGTGATTAAAAAATCTTTGTGGATGGGAAACTACAAGCTGATTTTTGGTTATTTCAGGGATATAGCACCCTTAATGTGAGAAGTTTAAGTGCGATCG
>CAZZZY010000390.1:0-6164 GCA_964658545.1 uncultured Acetobacteraceae bacterium
TCCGGCGATGTCCGCATTGGTAAAAACATCATCAAGCAGATGAATGATGTTAGAGGCAAAATTCGCAATACGGCGCGGTTTTTGCTGGGTAGCTTGGATGATTTTGACCCAGAAAAAGATGCAGTTCCCTTCGAGGAATTACCAGAACTTGACCGTTATATGCTACACCGGATCAGCGAAGTATTTGAGGAAGTAACCGAAGCCTTTGAGAGTTTCCAATTCTTCCGCTTTTTCCAAACGGTGCAGAATTTCTGCGTGGTGGATTTATCCAACTTTTATTTAGATATAGCCAAAGATAGGCTGTACATCAGTGCAAAGGATGCTTTCCGCCGTCGCAGCTGTCAAACAGTGCTGAAGATAGCAATAGATAATTTAGCACGAGCGATCGCACCAGTGTTATCCCACACCGCCGAAGATATCTGGCAATATCTCCCTTACAAAACCCCTTACAAATCGGTGTTTCAAGCCGGTTGGGTGCAGATTGAGGAAAAATGGCAAAATCCCGAATTGGCGGAATTTTGGTCAGCGCTGCGACAACTCCGCACTGATGTTAACAAGGTGTTAGAACAAGCCAGGGGAGAAAAACTCATTGGTTCTTCCCTGGAAGCGAAAGCCTTGATTCATATACCTCATAAACAATTAGGCGATGCTATCAAAGCTTTTAACCCCGTTAAGGGGAACGGGATTGACGAACTGCGGTACTTATTGCTGACTTCCCAGGTGGAATTATTCGATTCTGCTGAAGAATTGCAAGGATTAAAATATACGACGCAAACGGAAGACTGGACAATTGCTGTAGTGAATGCAGAGGGGCAAAAATGCGATCGCTGTTGGAACTACTCCACCCATGTGGGAGAATCAGCAGAACATCCCTTAATTTGCGATCGCTGTGTTGCAGCCTTAGCCGGAGAGTTCTAGTAAGTATACGTCAGTTCAACGAACCTCTCCCTCTCCAACTCGGAGAGGGGAGCAATGCTCCAAAGTGAGGCAGAAGGCAGAATCCAGAGGGTTTTAAGACTTTATCTTTTGAACCTTTGTTTCCTGCTCTAAAAACAGGTTGCCAATATCAAATAAAAGTTGTATAGTACCACGATAGCCAACTTTGCTAAACTGACTGTGATCTAAGCGGTCAAAGATGGGAATCCCTTGACGGTAGAGAGGAATTTTTAAGCGTTGAGCGATCGCAACTCCATGAGAGTTGGTAATGAGCAAATCAGATCCAACCGCCAGTTGTTCAAAGTCTTCCAAATCGCCGATAGTGACGCTAGGAATCGGAAGTTTTTCTAATAGAGGAAAGCGCGTTGTTGTCACTGCTGCGTGAATTTGAACTCCTAGCGATCGCAAAAAAGAAACTGTTGACCAGAGTAAATCGGGTTCCAGCGCCAAAGAAACCCGCTTGCAACCAAAGTAAAAATGATTCTCCAACATCACATATTGTAACTGACGGCGTTGACAATGGTATTTCTGGGGTACGCTGACACCACTGATATCTGCCAATGCTTGCAGGAATTTATCTACTGCTAGTAGTCCTGTCAGTTCACTAAACACCTCGTAAGGAATGTTGAATCTCTTTTCTAAAATTTGCGCTGCACCCCGCATACTTTCGCCTAGTGCCAAAGTGAATACAGAATTACCAATTGAGCGTAATTGTGCCAAAGTAGTGCCATTAGCTGTAATGGCACTAGAGGAATCTTCTATATGACTATCTAGTACGCTAGAAAGATCAGGTACAACAATAGGTTCAAGTCCAAAGGAAGTGACAATCTCTTTGATTTCCTGGACATCCCCTGGTGTGAAGGCAGAACTCACCAAAATAGTGATTTGTGTAGGGCAAGCATCTTGCTTAGAGCTTTTTTGAGGGATTTCCCTAACCATACTCTCAACTGCGCCAGCAAACCCATCCTGTAATGTACCTTTGAAATCCGGTGTAGAGACAAACACAATTGGTAAATAATCTAGTTCTGGGTGACGCTGGCGAATCTCCTTAACAAAGCGCTCCATGTCATCGCCTCTGGTTTCCACAAGTCCAGTGCTACAAAGACCGATAATTTCTGGTTTGGATGTATGCACCAAAGTCAAGATTGCTTGTTCAACTCTTTCCTCGCCCCCCAAAATAGTTGCAACTTCTGTCATCGCCGTACTAGAAAGGGGAATAGTTTGACGGAAATGTTGTACTAATACTGCCTTAGTCAAAGCAGTACAGCCTTGAGAACCATGTAACAAAGGCATGATTCCCTTCAACCCCAAAAAGGCTAAAACTGCACCCACAGTCTGGCTTTGCTTGAGGGGATTAACTGCAACTGATGTACTCGTAACGCTAATAATCGCCATCAAATCTCCTCCTCAGAATAATTTCCTACTGACCACGGGGCTGGCTGGCATACTTGTTCCCACACAGGGTTGTAAAAAGCAGCATAAAGTTCTTGTGCTACCTCTAAGATTCCTATATAGCCTGCATAAGCATGATTGCGTTCTTGATTAATGTCTAGGAATGGAATCCTAGCTATAAGAGATGTATCTTGATGGCGTTGATCAGCAATTAACATATCAGCTTGATTTTCGTTAATTATCTGCAAAATTTCTTGAGGGCTATTTTGTTCTAAAATTATGCCATCTTGACCCAGCAAACTTTTAATTCTAATTCTATCCTCCTCAGTATTATTCTTAGTACTAATAGCAATAACTTCCATCCCCAATTTCTGAGCAGCAAAGATAATCAACCAACTCTTGAAACTTCCAATAGAAAGGATAACCCGCTTACCTTGCAATCGGGTCATATAAAGAGCGAGTTTTTCATCTATTGCAGCAGTTTCTTCTGCAATTAACTTTTCTGTCCGTTCTTGCAAATCAGAATTATCCAACTTGGCAGCAATATTTCTTAAACACTGATTTATTTGCTCAATCCCATAAATAGACTCTTCAATATAGGGAATGCCATATTGTTTCTCCATCCTTTTCGCTATATTGATTAGTGCCTTGGAAGAGAGGATCACATTAAGTTTGGCACGATGAGCATAGCAAACTTCTTTGTAGATAGCATCGCCTGTAATTTTTGCCAAAACTCTGATCCCTAATTTCTCTAACAACGGTAGAATATTCCATATTGCACCTGCAATATTGTATTCACCAATTAGGTTGATATCATAAGGTGTAATACTATCTGGTTCAGCTGTTCCAATTACGTGTGAAAGCATTGCTTCACCAGCTACACGGTTGCCCAAATTTTGGTTTCCAATGAATCCAGGGCAATGTACTGGGATAGTGGGTATTCCTGTTTTATCGGTGACATCTTTGCAAACTCCCTCTATGTCATCTCCAATCAATGCGGTGATGCAAGTGGCGTAGACAAATACCGCCGCAGGTTTGTAGCGTCTTTGTAATTCTACAATGCCTTTGTACAGCTTTTTGGCTCCTCCGAAGATGATATCGTTCTCATCAATGTCGCTGCTAAAGCGTATTTTGTACAGCATCGAACCAGAAGAAAGACTGCTGTAACTTCCCCAAATACTGGCAGCGCAGCCGCTTGGCCCGTGAACTACATGAGCCGCATCAGTGATTGGTACAAGAGTAATCATTGCACTATCAAAAGCGCAACTCCCTTGAGTAGTTCCAGGTTGGGGTAATTGTGTGGAGGACTTTTTTTTATGCAGTATCTGCTGCTGACGAGCATCTTCAGAATTAGACTCACTGAGTGAATTGTTGGTTTTTCCTGGAGTGGGATTCATTTTTTTCGTGACAATAGGTAGAAGTTTTTAGGTATTAGCTGAATTCCCCAAGGCTGAAGAGGATTTTTATTTATTCACCGTGTATTTAAAGATGCAATAAAAGGGGATGAGAAGGAGAATTTCTCATCCCCTGAAACATCAACACCATCTAGGTTAGAGAAGGAGAAAACAAAAACATGAACTAGACTACTAAATTATTAATGTTGCCATGCACACCTTAGTGGATTAGTGCTAACACGGTGAAGAACAAACGCACAGAGTTAAGATTAGCTATTCGACTACCTCCATTTTAAATGATTGGTGAGAAGGTGGGCTATTTTCGCCCACCTAATATTTACTTTGTATTTAGCACCTGATTCTGAAGAATAGGCTTACTTTTTCTCGCTACCAGAAACAATTTCTACGTTTCCTTTTTTCAGTGCTTCTAGTGCTTCACCCTCAGCATTTTCTTGCTTTTTAGCCGCGTCTGCTTACCTAAAGAGTGGTTGCAGCAGGAATTTAAATTTACGCCAAGTATTCTTTTAAGTACACAACCAACCATTGCAATCCACTCTAAACAGTCGCTACAACTTCCCCAATTTTGCTGATATCGTAACCGCCGAGAATTTCAAATTGTGAGTGAACCATCCGATGTCCCAAAGTACTGAGCAACTGCTGTACAGGTGCTTCTTCCAGATATTCTTTGAGAATCACCAAATCATATCGTGACTGATGTAAAGGGATAAATCCCAGCCCAAAAGCGGTAGCTACAGATGCCGTACTCATACCAGCATCAGCAATTCCTAATCCCACAGCTTGGGCAACATCTTGGTGACTTTTGAGTATATTGTCAAAGCCCTGAACAGCATCGAACGGTATCTGCTCTTTTTGGAGTGTTTGTTCCAAAAGCATCCGACTACCAGAACCTATTTCGCGGTTGACAATAGTCGCTCCCCCTGAAACTAAGTCAGAAAGTGTTCTAATTCCCATTCGGTTGCCAGGCTTCAACACAAGTCCCTCTTCCCAAACACCAAGGGTAATCAGAACTGCTTCCCTGCCAGCCAGAACATCTCGAACGAAGGGAGTATTATACTCACCAGTTTCAGGATCGTACAGATGCATCCCAGCGATGTGCGCCTCACCTCTGCATAGACTGTGCAATGCAGCCATGCTATTAGCGAAGTTATATTGGACTCGCAGTTGGGGATGCCAGCGCTCGGTGGCTCTTGCCCATAGTGAAATCACAGGGGCACAACCAGCAATCACAACTGTGTTGTGAAGTGTGTCGAGATTATCGTCTAGTAGCCTGACTCGAACTTTATTTGTACCTGTTTGGCTTGTACCTTCACCCTGCGGGTGACGCTCGTTCCTCGCTACCTCTGGCGCTAACAGCAGTTTGCTTATGCCGGGTAACCCTTCCACCGCAACTGCTTCACCATCAGCTGGAATCATATCTTGGCGAAAAGCATCCTTACCAATCAAGGGATAAGCTATCCATTGTCCGCCCACACGAGCCATGCTAACTCGTACTTGCTGACCATTAGGAACAGGTTTGGCAAGGACGGCTTCAATTTCAGGTAAATCCCGCTCTAACCAGAATAGATCCTTAACTTGACAGCCAAGCGCCTTCGCCAAACGAAGTGTTATGGCCACTGAGGGAGCATATTGTCCCGACTCTACACCGCTAATAGTCTGACGAGTCACACTAGCGATGTTAGCCAAATCTTGTTGGCTCATACCTAGACGGGTTCTGATTGCCTTCAAGTTATTACGGAAGTCACTATCCTGCTTCATTGGCTTTGTCTGTTGGTTTCAAAAAGCCGTAGCGGATTTAAACATTACATCTGCCAAGGCGAAAGTGTAGTCTTTGAATTTATATCATTTCTCTTTGACTACTTTTTGTGCTTTCGCTGTTTTGATTCCCTATATAAAAAGACTATCACATCAATTGCAAATTTGCTTGGCAATCGCAAATTATTTTCTGTACGTTCGCTTTTCTCCAAAGTCCAATAATATAGTTCAACTGAATTAACTGACTCACTAAAAAATCTAGTTAAGATAGTCTGTCTATTTCCATGAATGAACATATTATTTTCCAGAATAATTATGGCTTTTAATCTAGACATAACTGTCTATCAAGAACTGCTTATATGTCTTATGCTTCAATGCTTACTCATCCTATTATTATCGATTACAGTTTTTCTTAGGACTTTTAAGTCAATAAATTAAAATATTTTTGATTCTAAAACTACAAATACTCCAAGGAAATTTCTTGATGCAAGCTAGTGGATTTTGAAAAATTGGTAGTGGCAAAGATGTAGTTAATAGTGATATTTTTTAACTCAAATTATTCGTTATTTTGCTGTTAAATTTATTAATTTATATTTAAATTAATAAATGAATTACCAGTCTCATAGCAAAAGTAATCTAAAGATTACTAAAAATTCTCACAAATCCCTA
>CAZZZY010000391.1:0-6145 GCA_964658545.1 uncultured Acetobacteraceae bacterium
TTTCTTTTTCTTTATGAGTGCCTTTTTACTTTTTACTTTTGCCTTGTTCGGTCAGACTGAAACTGTCACGCCGACAGGCAATCCCGCCTCGGAATGAATTCCGAGGCGGGATAGAAACGCAATGCGATATTTCTTAATAAAGATATGGCTTCGGCAAAACTTGTGTATACACCGTAGCTTGTAGCCGACATTCCGCACCCTCCACTGTCACTTGATAATCAATGCTACTTTCTGAGTCGAGGCATAATTTGGCAACACGTGATTCAATTTTGCTTCGTTGATATGTAGATGATGTTCCAACACAGCAGAGATCACATCCCGAAAATCAGTGGTAATAGCTAAGTCCCTACCTTGGTAAAGTTGAGATGTAGATAGACCAGGCCATTCACCGTAAACTTTACCACCACGAATATTACCACCCAAAATCCACATGACATTCCCGTGACCGTGGTCAGTACCACCGTCATCATTTTGCTTGACTGTACGACCAAACTCGGACATTACGACAATTGTCGTATTCTGGTAAACGCTTCCCAAACCTGTTACCAAAGCGGTCAAACCTGAACCCAATTTTTCTAGGTTCCGAGCTAACTGTCCTTGACTGCTACCTTGGTTAACATGGGTATCCCAGCCTCCTAAAGCCATAAACCCTAATTCAATTCTGGGGTCTTTGAGCATTAGTTGCGCCAATCGTTGGGCATCGCTGGCGAAGCCATCAGGTGAAGGCGCACCATTATTTGCCATTTTCATTTCACTATCCAAGTCATTCATGATGGCCTGACGCGCCATCCGTCCTTGGTGATAGGTCTGACTTAAGGCATCATTACCGCCATAAAGTTGGTCAAATGCTGCTGCTAATTGAGGACGATCTATTGGCAGAGGTCTGTTAGCATTTCTTCCTGATGCTATGTTAGCTACAGGCATCCGTCCAGAAAAAATCCAGGGTGTTGTTTCTCCCACACTTACTGCTTGGATGGGTGTTTTTTGAGAAATTACCCCTAGTAAACGATTCATCCAACCATCCTGAGTATGTTTGTCACCAGGGGTAGCACTTTCCATGTATTCTTGAGCATCAAAGTGAGAACGACTGGGATCGGGAGAACCACAGGCGTGAACAAATGCCAAACTGCTCTGCTGCCATAAGGGCATCAAAGAAGCTAATGCTGGATGCAAGCCAAAGCGTCCATCTAAATCTATTACTCCCCCTTCTTTTCCTGGTTGGGGAATAGCAATTTGCGGTCGCCCTTGATAGTAAGCTGTCTCTGAGTAAGGAACCACGACGTTTAAACCGTCTACTGCCCCCCGGAGGAAAATTACAATCAAGCGCTTCTGATCAATGTTTGGGGTATCGGATCTAGCTATCCAAGCATTGCTGCTTACGGCTGTGATTGCGGAAGCTGAAAAAATTCCACCTTGGATTAGGAAGTCACGTCTTTTCATAATTAAAATTCCTGAGTTATGGCTGTTTCAATGTGGTAGAATAGAAGTCAGTCGAACGATTTTGAGTTTTGGATTGATCCCGACTACTATCTTCTGGTGCGTCTGCTCCGCGAACGTAGCAGGGCGAACACGGGGATACTTGGCTCTGATAGCGCAGTAGGAGCGTCGAATTTGGGATTTCCAATCTTGGTAGCTAAACCGAGTCAAACGCTTCTCCGGTTCCTCGTTCCTCGGCTCGACTACTCACTAATGCTACGCTGTTGAGCGAATAAGTGGATTTATTCTGCCCACTAAGGACGGGGTATTAACCCAGAAAATCTAAAATCTAAAATCTAGAATCTAAAATTGGCACGGTCAACTTAATACTAAAAAAACAGTTAGAAACCTCTTCTACACGGAACTTTATCCACCTACCAGGGTTCAAGACTTGGGGCTTAAGCCCTTTGTTCCCCTAGTCGGCGTATGCTGACTACCCTACAAGATGGCTTTGCTATGATTAATTTATATAGTGCGTAAGGTACTACTAACGATGCATAAATTCTGGACTGCCCAGGATTAAAGCACTATGAATTTGAGGGGAACTAGAGGCGATCGCTTTCTGCGTTTTCATTGACAAAGAATTGCCCAATGTATTAGTTAGTTGCAAAGGATCTACAGCAATACTGGGAGATTTTTGTAAAGGTCTTTGCCCTGTGCTGATTGTCTCTTGTCTCGGTGTCATCTCCCTCCCTTCCATATTTGTGGGCAGGGTGGATAAGGGTAAATTTCCATTGGCGATCGCTGAAGCAAAGCTGAGGCGGCGGTTCATTGCATCAGGATTTAACCACACATCTGCTGTGTTTTTGTAACCATCTGGAGTTTGGCAACCGTATAGGGGCATTGCCAATTGTTGCAGCAGATTGGAGATTGGTTTTGTGTTCTCCACTTCAACACCTGTGGCTCGCACCGCAGAGATAGCGTATTGATAGGGTGTTTTAAACTTGGCATTGAAGTTTTTTTCATCCCAGAATTCCTCGCTGTGGAATAGGGTGTTGAGAACCTCACGAATATTACCATCAGTGGCAAGATAGCGGTGTGTGAGATTGTTTACCAGCTCAGTCGGGGGAACATCGCTGACAAAATATTGAGCTATCTCATAGCTGATATGACGTGCAGTCACCGAACTCCGAGCCAAAATATCTAAAGCTTCCTCCCCTTGGGCTTCACCACCGCTTTTAATTGTGTGTCCCAGGAAAACTTTTTCGCTAAAATCATGAAGCTTTGGGTTGAAGTAAAATCCTAAAATATTATCTGTTTGCTGACCGGGGCGACTGAAACCCCAACCACTTAAAATCTTTGCCAGAACAATCACATCTTGCTGAGTATAACCTCCATCTACGCCGAGAGTATGTAGCTCCATCAGTTCGCGGGCATAGTTCTCATTCAAACCTCGGATATTACCTTGGGCATCGGGGCGGCTGTCAGCTCGATTTTGGAAGTTGTCCAGATAATACTGCATGGCTGGATGATGAGCTGTTGCCCCTAACAGATCACGAAAGCGCCCCAAAGTGTAAGGTCGAATCGCCTGTTGTTCATAAGCTCCCACCCAGAGGCGATCGCGTCCTTTATTAGCATCTACATTAAAATGGTTATACCAAAATTCCACCATCACTTCCTGGAGTTGTCTCTTGCTGCTAGTTGCCTCTAATAATCGCGCCTGGACTGCCTCATCTAACACCTGTTGACCCCGCTTGTTGGCAGCTTTTATTTCTGACTGGGTGGGTTTTTTTCCTGGGAGATTAGTTGTGCCATATTCTAAGAGTCCCACTGGATTCAAGTAGAGAGTATCTAGCTGATTTAGTTGGCTGGTGAGACTTTCTGGTTCGGGAATCGAGTCGGGTGAGAGTTGCTCCTGAATGTATCGCTCTACACCCATAGATTCTACTCTTTGCACATCTCCCGGACGAGGGCCAAAGCTGAGACGATTAATTATATGCAATATTTTTGGGTCAACAGGTGTGGAGGCTGCATTACTGGGAGAAATTGACCCCAGTAAGATCAATAGCAACAACACCCAATATTTAGGCTTTACATTCATAGAGTTAATTGTGTTGTGCTGGAGGATTTTTCTTATACATACGTTCGGCAAATTTCTGCCGTTGCTCTGGGTTCAAGATTTCCCGAATTGCAAGAGTATTTTCAAACTGGGTATCAGCAAGCTGCTGCTTTATAAGCTCGATTTGGTTATATTTACCCCGCACTTGCTCTTTAGTAGCTGTCCCTGCTATCAGGTCATGTAATTCCTGTTGCCTTTGACGTATCTCCTGTGATTTTCGGACTATCTGCTGTTTAGATTGATTACGAATTTCCTTAATCTTTTGCAATTGCTGGGATGTCAAATTCAAATCCCTGAGCCATCCCCCTGATTTAACGGGATTTGGACGAGGTACACTTGTAGGGGTTTGGGCAATAACTTGGCGTGAAAGTAAAGTTGGCTTGGCCAGAGCAATAGTGCTACCAAAGGCAACCATCACCACCGCCAAAATGGAAACACGACGGATTAACATCAAAGCGATCTCCTATTCAGTATCTAAGTCTGTAAAATGCCATATATCACTTTCCAGATGTTCGTTACTGACTGTACTTTGCCAATTGCTTTCAATAAAATTTTGCAATGTGGCAAGTTCAGCCGGACTCGGTTGAGCCGGGATAAATGCACGGTAACCAACTATAGCAGCTACTAATCCAGCAGCGAGAGCAGGTAGAACTAACCTCGGTCTTGAATATTGGCGTAAGGGTGGCTGATGCCAAATTTTCACCTGTTGTAAAATTTGTTGTTCTAAATCAGGCGAGGCTGGCGGAACATCTGGGCGATGTTGGCATAGAAAATTAATTAGGTCATGATCATCATTGGGGAGTTGAGTCATAACTGTACTCCTTGGTTTTGGAGAAATTGACGCATGGCAGCACGAGCATGGAATAGGCGTGACTTGACTGTTCCCAGGGGAATGTCCAGGATTTGCGCTACCTCTTTTTGAGGTACTTCTTCCAAATCATGCAAAACCAATATCGTGCGATGGTCAAAACTTAGGTTTGCCAGTCCCCGTTGAACAAGGTCTTGATAATGGAGATTCATTAACTCTGGGGCTTCCTGTTGGGTAGAAGCTTTTTCACTGAGAATTTGTAATTGAGTTCGCCTTCTAACATCTGCCTGTCGTTGGTCACAAGCTACGTTCCAAGCGATTCGGTACAGCCAAGTGGAAAATTTTGCTGTTTGGCGAAACTTGGGCAATCCTTTCCAGGCTTGCAGAAACACATCCTGTACCACATCGTCGAGGCTGGCAGGAGTACAGAGTTTATAGAGGATTGACCTCACTCTTTGCTGATGGCGACGGTAAAGCTGACCGTAGCTTTGGGTATTACCCCGCAGGCACTGCTGTACTAGATAACTGTCAGATTCGCTTTCTGATTCACCTATCAATGGATTTGCTTTTGAGACCTTGGCTGGCACAACTAACACCTGAGGCGTTCTCCTCTATTCGTTTCGTTGCTTGTATTTATTAGACCGGATGAATGGAAAAATGGTTCAAATCAAATTCTCAATAAGTTTCGGCTGTGGTAAATGGCAATTGGTACGACTCTGGGCAAAGAAAAATAATCGGAGGTTGGGTTATAGCAAGATTCCCGTAGGAAAGTGAAACCCAACAAGAAGCAAATTTTTGGGTGTTGGGTTTCGTTCCTCAACCCCACCTACACGTGGATTCATAAAAATCATTAAAAATTAAGCGGTTAGGATTTTTCTCTAGCGATAGTGATGAAAAAGGGATAGTTAGGACTTACGCAAACAATAGCCAAAATCCTGATTTTTAGGTAGGGGCAATTCATGAATTGCCTCTGAGCGCATATAGTTTTGCGTAAGTCATAGTAAGCTAATGCGCGTCTAAATTGGACATTTTTTCGTGAGGACTGTCGTCCTTTGTAAACACAATTGACTTGAGACTAAGGACTACCCTGACAATTCAATATACAGTATTAAATGCGTCACAGCTTAGTGACTAAAGTCATTGTCATACTCATGACTTTAGTCATAGGTGGTTTTGCCAAGAGGTTAATAGAATTGTGATATCAAGCACCAGTATTTATAGATTGTTGAAAAAATCTCTATTTCTTGCTTGCTTTCTAAAATCATTTGAGGATATTTATATGAAACGTTTTGCCTATGCTGCGATGTGCGCGGCTGCAATTTTTTTGCCGACAGTAGTTTCGGCTCAAGAAGTCTATCATCGGGAAGTTAATCAGCAACATCGGATTACTCATGGTGTTGAGAATGGTAGCATTAATAGACGTGAATATCGGCAATTAGAGCGTCGAGAAGCATCTTTAAATGCGGCTCGGAGGCGTGACTTGAGAGATGGACGTTTAACTAATCGTGAACGACAACAACTCAACCACCGAGAAAACGCCATTTCTCGTTCTATTCACCACGATGAGCATAACTAGGGATTTGGTGCGGCTCTTTTAGGTAAGTCGTTGCACCCCACACGCCAGATGCTTCAAGTGGGGAAACCCCTTGGTACTAGTACCGTGCGGCGTAAATACACAGACAATTTTTAAGCCTTGTATTCCACCGAATTTTCATAGCTTTTAACGAACTTTGGGGGTTTAAGTAAAGAGCTTCTATCAAGCAGCGCGTTTTGTATCGGGGTCTGTCTTGCAAAGTTGCTCC
>CAZZZY010000392.1:0-6131 GCA_964658545.1 uncultured Acetobacteraceae bacterium
CTGCCCCCTGCCCCCTGCTCCCTTTCCTCTTGATGTGACAGATTTATTTACAGTTATTTTTACTTCCGGTTTCGCCTGCTCTTTTCAAGACTGTGGTTAGGGCATTTTGCGAGTTACCTGTAATCAACATTAATGGAAAATTTAACCTAAAAGCTATTATGGACATTTACCATTTACAAGTTCGGTTTTTACCCATTATTGACACTCTCAGGTCTAAGTACAAAAATTAAAGTATTTAAAAGCACACAAGTCGCACTATCTCAATCCCTAAAGGGATTGAGTTTTCCGCTGACTGTGTTTTTTCTTATAAAATTTCATTCCGACTAGCTGCACCTAGCTGGGGTAAAGAGTTGATGGCTGAGTGGGGAATGAGGGCAGTAGGAACCGTTAGAGGTACTTGTAATTGTTTTATAACACTTTGCAGTAGTTGGTCTTGTCCAGTTCGGAAACCCCAAACATTTGTCCCCCGGTTGATAATGGCAAACCAAACCAAACCGCGATCGCGTGTGGGCATCACTCCCGCTAAAGCGCTTACATCCCGAAGAGTACCAGTTTTGATCACAGTAGCCAGGGGAATGTGCCTGCTATGTACTGTTCCTCGGTGATCAAACCCCGACATAGCAAACAAGTCACCCAGATTTAACTGATGGGCAGAGGCCTCAGCCTGAATAGCCATCAGCATGGCACAAACAGCCCTGGGGGAAATGCGGTTTTCTGGCCCCAGTCCAGAACCATTGATTAACTGAATTTCCGCTTGTGGCACTCTAGCAAGGGTAGCAGCAGTAGATTCTACTACAGTTGCTCCTCCCACTGACTGTGCCAGCATCTCTGCCATATCGTTGTTACTGTAAACATTCATTTCCTTGAGCAGTTGTCTCAAGGGTAACGAACGATGACGCAGCAACAAAGTTTGTTGAGAGTTTGGTTGTGCCTCAACTTTCACCGTACCCGCAATCACAACTTGAGGCTTAGGCGTTCCCTTGGGCATGATTGAGTATGTATAAATAGCGGGGCGGCCCCAAGTTGCACGATTGAGTGTTTGCTTGAGCATCATACCCGCTAGCATTGGCTGCCGTTGGAAATTCATGGCAAAACTGCCATTAATGATTAAATTTCCCTTTACCTGCTTGATGCCCATTTGATTGAGAGTATTACCAAGAGCGATCGCTTCTTCCCAAACAAACATCGGATCGCCACCACCGGTAATCACCAAATCGCCCTGCACAACCCCATTTGTTACCGGGCCAGTGATACTCACCAAAGTATCAAATTGGTGATCTGGCCCCCAAGTTTTCAAAGCAACTAATGAAGTGGCAATTTTGGTTAAAGAGGCAGCTGGTAGAGGTGTTGTACCTTGGTGATTTGCCATCAGCATTGGCCCCGACTGCATCCAAATTCCCTGACTCTCAGCCAGATTTTGCGCCACCACTTTTGACGTTATGAGCTTTTTCAGATATTCCTGCACCGTAGTCGCCCCGGTTGGATTTGGATCAGGGGCAAGAACCAAGCCAGGGCTACTTTGCCAAGTCAAAGCATCTAAGGCATCCAAAGGCTTGATTTGTACCCCGGCCATTTCCAACCAGAGTGACACCAAACCTGAACCCAATAATTCCAGCATTTTTTATTCCTCTATCAGGATTTTATAAGTTGTTTACTGTGCTAATATACAAGCTTTTTTAGGAAAATCAGTATTGGGTGAGAATTGCAAGTCGTATAACCCCGACTTCTCAAAGAATTTGGGGATCTTATTTCTCACATCCGTAAGAATAAACCAGGCAGAATATCATCGACTCAGCAACTGGCGATGTCTACGACGGTAACAGCGATGCCCAGAGCTTGCCGTTTCCTACGGGGAAGCAAGTTACGCGAGCGTCCCGCAGGGAAGGGAGCCTCTTACCTTGAGCGACTTGTACCGAGCGAACGCGAACAGCGTCTCTAAGAGTTGTCGAGGTAAGCCGAAGTAAGCCGAAAGTTTATAGAATTTCGGACTACGCCTACGCAATTCTATAACCTTGAAGCAAGGAAAGGGAAAGTTATGTAAAATTCTCTCCCTGACCTTCTCAAATAGCTACTTTCTTTCTGGATGCGCTGCATCCTCTGGTGAAAGAGTACCCATCTGGTTAATTATGGCAATCATCTGATACAAACGCCCCAAGTCGCGTTGATTGAAGTATAAAATCAAGCGGGGTAGTTCAACAGTATCATCTTGGGCTTCTTGAGGTAATGCCTGACTTTTTTCAATCTGTCCTTTAACAATAATGTCGCTGAAATCAGCATTAAGTTTCTCTACCTGAGCGTCTGATATATCTATTTTCAGGCGGATAACTAATTGATCGCCTACATAGCGGCTAGAATGATAAACCTGGTAAAAACAGGTAATAGCGTCGCAAGCCACATCCAGGTTATCTGTCACCGTGTAAAGACTGGGGTCTTCAGGACTAACAAGACCATTTTGCACTAATTGCTTATCAATATATTCGCTCCAAGACCGCCAGTAATCACCACCAGGATGATCAATTAAAACTAGAGGTACTGGCCCAAATTTACCATTCTGGCTTAATGTCATGCATTCAAAAGCCTCATCTTGAGTACCAAAACCTCCCGGAAACAAGGCTACAGCATCACTTTCTTTGAGGAGAAACAGCTTGCGGGTAAAGAAATATTTGAAGTGAATGAGCTTAGGATCGCCTTCTATAAAGGGGTTTGCTTCCTGCTCAAAGGGTAACTGAATATTTAATCCAAAGGAATTTTCTCGCCCTGCCCCTTCGTGACCCGCCTGCATGATCCCACCGCCGCCGCCGGTGATCACCATAAATCCCAATTGAGAAACAGTGCGAGCAAACTCAAGGGCCATTTGGTAATCTGGCGTATCTGGCGCTAGACGAGCAGAACCGAAGATGGTGACTTTGCGAACGTGTCGATAATCATAAAAAAGCTGAAAACCGCGTTCCATATCTGCTAACGCAGCCGACAAGATTTTCCAATCGAGACGCTCAATTTCGGTATCAGCTAGCCGAACAATAGTAGCAAGTGCTTGCTGAATAAACTGCCGATTTTTTAATGTCGGTAAGCGAGCGATCAATTCAGCGATATCCGCCTGTAAAGACTCTAATGTGTCAAACGACGCAGATGAGGTCATGAGAACTGCCGCAACAACGGCATTATATTTTACGTGAACTACTCACACTCTAGCAAGCGGGATATAGCCCTTGATTAACCCTGTGAATAGAACATAACTACGAATTACGAGTTGTTTAACTCGTGTCTTTCAATAGCTGATGACTAATCCCCTACACTGAGCATAGGGGTTTTAAAATCTCTAAACGGTTAGTATAGTGAAATTTATGGGCAAGCAACGTGTTCTTTCTGGAGTTCAACCAACGGGCAATTACCATCTAGGTAACTACTTGGGAGCTATTCGCAACTGGGTAGAAGGTCAGAGCGAATACGAAAATTACCTTTTTGTGGCTGATTTGCACGCGATTACAGTGCCACAAGACCCAACACAATTGGCAGCTGATACCTACACCCTTGCTGCTCTCTATCTCGCTTGTGGTCTTGATTTAAATCACTCCACCATCTTTGTCCAATCTCACGTTTCGGCCCACAGTGAACTCACTTGGTTGCTCAACTGCATTACACCCCTAAATTGGCTGCAAGACATGATCCAGTTCAAGGAAAAGGCACTTAAACAGGGAGAAAATGTGAGTGCAGGCTTGTTGGATTACCCAGTCTTGATGGCAGCTGATATTTTGCTTTACCAAGCGGATAAAGTGCCAGTGGGTGAAGACCAAAAGCAACACTTGGAATTGACACGAGATATTGCGGCTCGGTTAAATCACCAATTTGGTAAACCCGATCAGCCAGTGCTGAAGTTACCAGACCCTTTGATTCGTAAGGAAGGGGCAAGGGTGATGAGTTTGGCGGACGGTACACGCAAAATGTCGAAGTCCGATCCTTCAGAGTTAAGCCGAATCAGTTTGCTAGATTCACCAGAACAGGTTCAATACAAGATTAAGCGTTGTAAAACTGATCCGATTCGTGGTCTGACTTTTGATGATCCGGCGCGTCCAGAGTGTAACAACTTGTTAACGCTGTATACATTGCTTTCTGGGAAGACTAAGGAAGATGTCACAGTTGAGTGCCAGGATATGGGTTGGGGGCAATTCAAGCCGTTGTTGACGGATACAATTATTGAGTCCCTGAAACCAATTCAAGAAAAATATCAGGCGATAACGGCGGATAAAGGCTATTTGGAGTCTGTGTTGCGGGATGGAGCAGAAAAAGCTAGGGCGATCGCAAATCAAACTTTATCACAAGTAAAAGTTGCTTTGGGCTACTCTCTTCCTCTATAAGTTTTCACTTTTTGGTGTGGTTCGCTATACCATTTAAGAAATTGAAATTCTTAATGTTATGCATCACACCCATAGCCCCACAGCTTTCCAGAGAGCTGTACAAGCTGGTGAATTTCTAGTTACCGCCGAGGTAGCACCCCCGAAAGGGGGAGATCCAGGGCACATGATTCAAATGGCGGCGACTCTTAAGGGAAGGGTTCATGCTGTCAATGTTACTGATGGTAGCCGCGCAGTTTTACGGATGTCTTCGTTGGTAGCGTCGATGATTCTATCACAAAATGGCATAGAGCCGATTTGTCAAATGGCTTGCCGCGATCGCAACCGCATTAGTTTACAAGCTGATTTAATGGGCGCTCATGCTTTAGGTATTCGTAATATTTTAGCTTTAACTGGCGACCCTGTAAAAGCTGGCGATCATCCAGATGCTAAAGCAGTTTTTGATTTGGAAGCGGTGCGACTGTTGCAACTGATTCGGAAGATGAATCAAGGCGTTGATTGCAATGAAAAACCTTTAACTGATGGAGGGTTAGATTTATTTGCTGGTGCAGCAGTAGATCCGCAATGTGCCAGTTGGTCGGGTTTGCAAAGTCGATTTGAACGCAAAATCGAAGCCGGAGCGCAGTTTTTTCAAAGTCAGTTAATTACCGATTTTGAGCGGCTAGAAAAGTTTATGGATGCCATTGCCTCTGGCTATAAAAAACCAATTTTGGCAGGAATTTTTCTGTTGAAATCGGCAAAAAATGCCCAATTTATTAATAGGTGTGTTCCGGGTGTAAATATTCCTCAACATATTATTGATAGATTGGCAAAAGCCAAAGATCCTTTTGAAGAAGGGATGAAAATTGCAGCCGAGCAAGTGCGGATAGCACGGCAATTGTGTCAAGGTGTCCATCTGATGGCGGTGAAGCGGGAAGATGCGATCGCACCCATTTTAGATTTGGCTGGGGTTACTCCAGTTAATCAGTTGGTTTCTAAGTAAATGAGATGATGGATTGTTTATTCAAGCAGATGTAGGCATCTGCTTTTTTTAATGCGTAATCGGACAGATATACGATATTTTTGATAAGCTTTGAATATCTAATTTTGGTTTAACTAAATCCAGGTGCAAACTGACAAAATATTTTATAGCATATTTCAAGCTTTTCCTAGTATATTTTTTGCAATCATTGGCAATAATACTGTCAACGTCAATGCATATAAATTTGTTTCAGTCGAACTAAAAGAAACTGCTTTTCGGATTGATGGGGTATTCATGCCCACAAATGAAACCACAAAACAACCACTATACTTTGTTGAAATCCAGTTTCAATCAGACTCAAATTTTTATAGACGCTTATTTGCCGAAATCTTCGTTTACTTGCGTCAGAACGAATCAGTCAATTTTTGGCGTGCTGTCGTCATCTATCCGCAACGAAGTTTAGATCCTAACGATCGCTTGCCTTATGAATTACTACTAAATAGTTCACAAGTGCAACGTATTTATCTAGATGAATTAGATACGGCAGATAACTCACTTCAAGTTGCGATCGTTAAATTGATTATCGAAAGAGAAGAGACAGCTGTTGACAAAGGTAGAGAATTGATTTTACAAGCAAGGCAACAACTAGCAGATGAAGTAACCAGGAAGCAAATTGTAGAATTGATAGAGACTATCCTGTTGTACAAATTTACCCGGTTAAGCCGAGAGGAGTTAGCAGAAATGTTAGGTATAGATGACGAATTCAAAAAAACAAGGATGTATCAATCTATCAAGGAAGACGGTTTGGAAGAAGGTAG
>CAZZZY010000393.1:0-6124 GCA_964658545.1 uncultured Acetobacteraceae bacterium
AGTAGGTGGGTGGAAAAATTTACAACTATGTCATTGCGAGTAAAACTGAGTCAAATGAATGAATTGCAAGAGCTTTGTGGATTTTACATTTCGTTACATAGTTCGGTTTTTTTGAGTCTACCTACTTAGACCATTCCAAGCAGGAGGCGATGCTTCTTAAATGTTACGGACAATAAATAATTTTTAAGAATTATTTTGGTATTTATTTGCAATACTTAACTAACTTCTAATTAAAAAAAGTGAATTTAGATTAAAAATAATAACTAACATCATATTTTATTAAGTTCATCAGGCTAAATTGAGAGTATGCTTAATAATTGAAGTCTAGTTGATAACTTAAGTAGCTAGGTGCAAATAAACTTAAATATTTGTTGAGTATTTTGTACTTTGCTGTTTTTTTTGAGTATTAAATACTAAAAAACGAAGTTTATTTGTGCCAACTTACTAACTAGTTTATCGAGCAAGGCGGTGATCATCCGACCTAAGCGAAGTACTAACAGCGAAAACACAAGTAAACTTAACAACAATTACCTAAGATGATCAGAAAAATTTTGCTGACTGTATCGGGATTGGGACACGCAGAAGAAATGCTCAAAAGCCTGAAAGAAATCCCTTCAATTCAATCTGCAAAAGTTACAGTTTTGCATGTTGTTCAGGCACAAAGTACTGCTGCTACTATGACAGCTAAATGGGAAAATGGTGGTAAAATTCTGGCTAATGCCATTCAAACTTTGAACTTAGATCCTAGCCAGGTTTCTTCAATTTTGCGCGAAGGCGACCCCAAAGATGTGGTTTGTCAAGTAGCTGATGAAATTGACGCTGACTTGATTATTATGGGTTCACGCGGACTTAAGCGGCTGCAATCCATTTTATCGAACTCAGTCAGTCAGTATGTTTTCCAGCTATCTTCTCGCCCCATGTTGCTGGTAAAAGATGATATTTATGTCAAAAGAATTAAGCGCATTATGGTGGCAATAGACAACTCTGATTCCGCAAAAAACTGCTTGAAATTGGCACTATTTTTACTGCGAGATATTCAGGGTGGTCAGTTAATTTTGGCAAATATTAGTACAGATTTAGGCGGTAAAAAATCTGAAATAACCGAGGTTAACTCAGATAAAAATCCAGTTTTAGCAGCCGCAGTTGCAGAAGCTGAAAAACAGGGCATTCAGTCTCGTGCTTATATCAGCAGTGGTAAACCCGGTGAAGAAATTTGTCGATTAGCAGACGAGTTGAATGTAGACTTATTATTGCTCGGTTCTCCAGATCGTCGTCCATCTATCGCTAAGAGTTTTGTTGATATAGACCGACTCATCGGATCTTCTTTATCTGACTATGTTCGAGTCAATGCCACTTGTCCGGTATTGTTGGCACGCACGACCGCTTAAAGTAAACAGTGCTGAGTATAAGAATTGTTGTAATTAGGATAGTAGAGAAGCAAGATTTTCTCTCTACTACTCAGCACTTATTTGCATGAAATGCAGACCTCACAAGAACAGCCCCAACCCTTGTAGCGTTGGGGAGCAAGATTGAAAGCCTCTCTCCTTTTAGGAGAGAGGTTAGAGTGCATTGCATCCACATGAGAAGCTCCTACATAAATCAATACAGTTCAGTTAAAGCTAAAACTCTTTGCCAAAGTCCTTTTTTTGAACGTAGACGCAAAGCGGCTACTCTACGAGAGGCTTCCGCCAACGCGCAGCGTCTCCAAGAGTTGGACGCAAAGAGTAGAAAGAAATGCTTAACCCAAGCGTATTGCTACATAAAAACCCCTACATTATTGGTGCAGGGGTTAATTATTTTATACACAAACTCTTAACTATTTTTTCCACCTTCGCGGCTAGCAGTTTGGATGTACAGAATTAGTAAAAACACAGTGGGGACTAGTACGAACAAAATGCTCGCTACGAACCCCAGGTCATTAACTTGCATGGCAAGAAAACCTCTCTTAAATTTCCGGTCAACAACATTAGGATAGCATCATCGATGACAGAGTTAGCCCAAATTTTTTACTTTCTCAAATTCTAACCACGGAAGATCCCAAAAAACTTAAGGCTTTGTAACTACACTGACTGAGCCATTCACTAAAGTCTGACAGGCAAGGCGGTAATTTTCAGGCTTTTTCTTGAACTTACGGTTTTCTACGTCTGTGCGGGGGGAAAGATTTTCTAGTCCTTCGACTATCTCAACAATGCAAGTACCACATTGACCATTACCACCGCAATTGGTCATCTTGCCAATAAATGTATATATATCAATGTCATTTTGCATCGCTTTGAGCCGGAGATTTGCACCATCGGCAGCCACTACTTCTTTATTCTCTTTAACGAATTTGATATTACCCATAACTGATTCCCTCCTTGACTCCAAGCTTGTCTTTCAAGGCTTTATATTGACATGGCTTGATTCACATCTTAATTTATTATATTAAAACATTACAAAGTATTAATAAATGTTAAATTTATCAAATTAGGTGGCACAAAAAATAGGACAGGTACTAGACCTGCCCTACTCAATTGAAAAATAGATTAACTTACCTAAATCCGACAGCTGCTTGCCAAACGAAAGCAAGCAACAAAAAGAATACAGGGATGACTGGGAGAACGTCTACCAAGGGGTCAAAGATTTGGTAAGCTTCAGGCAGTTTTGCTAATAAAAGTGCTGCTTCCATGTTTTTTTATCCACCTATCCAACACAAGCTTTCTTGACACTCTCCGACCACTAGGATGCGGAGATTCTTAAGGCTTCGCAGCCAAAACACCCTGATTTCTCAGGTTCCCAGGCTCAACAGATTTACCACAAGGGCGTGCTGATATCTCCTCAAGGTTATTTCGGGCGTAGACTTTCCCTCAGTCCGGGGGTAGGTTTTTAAATCTTGTACTGATGGAACTACTTTATCATGTTTAACGACAAACATGACTCAAGCAAGACAGGGTTTTTACCGTTTTCATCCCTTGGCTAAAGTACAGATGTATCTTCCTGAGTCGTACATATCTTCAAGGGTTTTCAACAAGCATTCTTAATAAGTGATAAATATCTTTAACATGGTTTGGTTCAGTTGTTAGGAGTTAAGAATTAAAAATTATTATTTCTTATGCCCCTCATCTCCCTCATCTCCCCTTTCTTCGTTAAGCCAGTGACCAAATTCTGTGGTGAAACGATCGCTCAATATTGCTTCTCTAATCTTTTGCGTAAAGCGAATTAGCTCGGTAATGTTGTGAATGCTCAACAAGGTATAAGCTAAAATTTCCTGCGATCGCACTAAATGAGATACATAAGCACGGCTAAAATTTTGACAAGTGTAGCAAGGACAAGTTTCATCTAATGGCGCAAAATCTTCACGAAACTTAGCATTTTTTAAATTCCAGCGTCCGCCCTGGACTATCGCTGTACCATGTCTCGCCCAGCGAGTGGGAATTACGCAATCAAATAAATCAACACCAGATGCGATCGCGATCGCCATTTCCCGATAAGTACCCACACCCATCAAATAACGCGGCTTTTCGAGCGGTAGAAGTGGTGCTGTCACTTTTACAATCTCAGCCATCAATTCTGGTGGTTCTCCTACACTCACGCCACCAATGGCATATCCCGGCAAATCTAATTTAGCCAAGGCTTCAGCCGCACGGCAACGCAAATCTAAATACACGCCTCCCTGCACAATCCCAAATAAAGCCTGCTCAGTGCGTTGATGAGCCGTTATGCAGCGTTCTAACCAGCGGTAAGTGCGCTCAGTTGCAGTTTCAACCTCTTGGCGAGTGGCTGGATAGGGCGGACATTCATCAAACGCCATGATCACATCTGCTCCCAAAGTATTTTGAATCTCAATGGAGCGTTCTGGGGTCAAGTTAATAATTCGTCCATCATGAGGTGAGCGGAAAGTTACACCTTCTTCAGTAATTTTTCGCATCTCGCTTAAGCTGAACACCTGAAACCCACCGGAATCTGTGAGCATTGGACCGTTCCAACCCATAAATTTGTGTAATCCTCCACCCCCAGCCACGATCGCTTCCCCTGGTTGTAGGTGAAGATGATAAGTATTGGATAAAATCATTTGCGCCCCAGTATCTCGTAGCTGAGATGGGGTAATGGTTTTGACATTTGCTAGCGTTCCCACTGGCATAAATCTGGGGGTTTCTACAACCCCGTGAGGAGTGAAAAATACTCCAGCTCTAGCCTTTGTCTGACTACAGCAAGCAAGACATTCAAAGGAAAAATTCGCACTCATGCCATTTTGGATTTTAGACTTGTCGTGAGCGTTCAGTCGAACGATTTTAGATTTTGGATTGTG
Source organism: uncultured Acetobacteraceae bacterium (assembly GCA_964658545.1). GTDB lineage: Bacteria > Cyanobacteriota > Cyanobacteriia > Cyanobacteriales > Nostocaceae > Nostoc. Next base: position 4,289 of record CAZZZY010000393.1, read on the forward strand.
AAACGCCTATCGGTAAAGAGTTTCATAAATCCATAACTAGCAGCCATCAAACCAAATGGTATTAAGGCAAAATTAATATTATTTGGCTAAATTATGGGCAAACATAAAAACTGGTAATTGAGCTTTCGTGAATACTTAAGCACCCACTATTAAGCTAGTTACCAACTGTACGAGTATATACTCTAAATAATTGTTATTTAGAAAGAATCAGAACAGTCATCGTCAATTTCTGCATCCCATCTGGCTGAGAGGACTTGCTCCATCATCGCTTCTATGGCGCTGACATTGAAGGTTCGCTCTCGTCGCTCTTGTAGGGGGGTCGAGCGGGGAATCAACCGCAGACACACTCCTTCTTGCATCAAATCAAAGTAGGTTTCTTGCTGTGATGACTGTTTGAGTTCCAAGTAATCAAAACTACAAACATTTAAATATAGCGCATGATTAGCCACTAAGGTAGACCTTTGTGGATTAGCAAAAACCTCCATCACATCCCCTTCACCCTCGCTCAGTACCTTATCTTCTTGGGTGTAGATGTAGTGGACTCGACCTAAATCTGCCAATAATCGCCGGATGTCGAGCTTATTCACAATGATGCCCGTGTTAATAATGCACGGAGCTGGTATCCTGGTGTCGGGTAGATGGTGACTCATAGGAAAATAGCGATTGAGCTAAGGAGAGCGACAACATAGCTAAACTGTCATAATTGAATAGCTTGTTTACTCCCTACATTTAAAAAAATATCAATTTTGTGGGGCAATCGTCTAAATAATTTGGAGTAAGTTTTTAGTTTGACTAATACAAAATACAAATTTTGATTTCTGATGGAATTTTAATTTCCTAAATCTTTTGCTTTTTTGTATATAAAACTACCCAAAATTACTTATCTACTACTTAGACCAGCATAACAAAATTTTCAGTAATAATCTCTAACGGAAGTAAATCTTATCTAAAGCTTTAAAGTCTACTAATGTTCAATTGTAGTCAAATTATGACTATTATCCAGCCATTAACCAAATATTAATGTAACTAAGATGACGAAACAGCAACAGTGGTGGAAAAAGCTGTTGTTAAAGCTGGCAGCTAGTATTATATTTTACACAATTATTCCACTCCCGTATTTGAACGAATTAGACTTTCGGGGAGTGGCACGTATTGCTTCGCTTGTGGGGTTAATAATTGGGGGAATTTTAGGATTACTGGATACGGGGATGGATTATATTGGTATGCCAGTGTTAACTCGTAGTGCTTTGGTAGTAAGTGTTTGGATTGGCATTACTGGAGGACTGCATTTAGATGGGGCAATGGATACTGCCGATGGTTTGGCAGTGGGCGACCCAGATCGGCGGCTGGAGGTGATGGCAGATAGTGCTACAGGTGCATTTGGAGCAATGGCAGCGATCGCCTTGGTGCTACTAAAAATAACAGCCTTAACAGATATGCCAGAAAATCGTTGTTTGTTACTGATGGCTGCTTGTGGCTGGGGACGTTGGGGACAACAGGTGGCGATCGCGCGATATCCTTATCTGAAACCAACTGGTAAAGGTGCCCTTCACAAACAAGCCATTCGTTCTTACAAAGATTTGTTACCAGGATTGTTTTTGCTCTTGGGTTTGAGTGGTTTACTTGTACTAATAGATAAACAACAGCTATTTCTCGCACTGGCAATGATAATTGCAGGAAGTGCGATCGCCACTTTAACCGGTGCGTGGTTCAACCACAAATTAGGCGGACACACTGGAGACACTTACGGCGCAGTCGTCGAGTGGACTGAAGCCTTATTTCTCTGCGTGTTGACCATTTTTTAAGATGTGGGGGAGTGAGGGAGTGAGGGAGATG
>CAZZZY010000394.1:0-6120 GCA_964658545.1 uncultured Acetobacteraceae bacterium
TCTGCGTCTGGAGTGGTACCCTGCGGTCAGCCGCTTTGCGTCTACGTTAAAAAAAACTGACTTTAACAAAGACTTTGAGCCTTAACTGAACTGTAGTATAATCACCTTCAAATCTTTGTTGTATAAAATCTGCTTCTAAATTACAGTATAATTGATGATCTTACAGAGTTCAATCCCTAGTTAAAGAGGGTTTTGGCTTAACTCGACACCACCATACACGCAGAAGTCTGGTGGTAAACGATGATAACTTTACTTACAATCTTTGAATAGGGTTTTGTTTTCTGATTTCATGTTCAGTTTGATTCAACAATTTATTCCTGATTGAAAATTAACCTAGTAACTGATATGGATGCTCAAAAAATCAGAATTTTATTAATTGATGATAAGCTAGAGAATTTACATTTTTTATCAGACATCCTTCAAAAGCAAGGCTATCAGGTGCAAAGTGCCCTTTCTGGACAATTGGCAATTAATACGGCGCTGGTATCTCCCCCCGATTTGATCTTGCTAGATATTCTCATGTTAGAGATGGATGGCTATGAAGTTTGTCAACAGTTGAAAGCTAACCAGAAAAATCAAGATATTCCGATAATTTTTTACGGTGTTTTAGATGAATTATCTGAAGAAGTAAACGTTTTTGAGTTAGGCGATGTTGACTATATTACTCAACCATTCCAAGCTCAAGAAGTTCTATTACGCGTCCAAAATCAACTCACTCTCCAAAAGCTAAAAAAACAGTTACAAGAAACAAATTCCCAACTGCAAGAGGAGATGAAAGAACGTCAACGGATTGCTGTTGAGTTAAATATTTGCAACAGACAAATAGAAGAGATTTTCCAAAAGATTCCCGTTAGCCTTGCTAAAACCTTTTGTAGAGAAGTTTATCCAAGGGATAACTGCACTAATACCAAGGGCGATCGCCTTTTAGTCGAAACCGCTCTCAAGAAGAGTGAAAGTCAATATCGCCACTTAGTGGAGACATCCCAGGATATGATCTGGTCGGTAGATATTGATGGACTAATTACCTTTGTTAACCCGGCAGTTAAGCAGATTTATGGCTACGAACCACAGGAAATGATCGGGCGTAGCTTGACTGATTTTATCTCGCCTAAACAAGTTGCTAAAGATAAAGTAGTCTTTGAGCGTGTTCTACAGGGAAAGTCGATCTTTCAGCATGAGACTACCTGTATAGCTAAAGATGGTACTTTACTTTATTTAATGTTTAATGCGATCGCCTTACACAACGAAGAGGGTTTAGTTATAGGTATGACCGGCACTGCTAGTAATATTACACAGCGCCGGGGTGTAGAAAAATTACTCCAAAAAAGTGCGATTAAACTCCGCAATCATAATCTAGTGCTAACCCAACTGGCACAAAATCAGACCCTTTATCAGGGTGACTTGAAAGCAGCTTTGGGTAAAATCACAGAAACAGCTGTCAAAAATATTGGAATGGAACGAGCCAGTGTCTGGTTGTATGACGAAACAGGCATGAAAATCCAGTGTTTTGACCTATTTGAGGGCAGTTGCAATCAACATAGCGAAGGATTTTCCTTATCAGCAGCAGACTATCCAGCTTATTTTGCAGCTTTGCAACAAGACCAACCAATCGCCACAGATGATGCCTATAACGATCCGAGAACTAGAGAATTTTCTGTATGTTACTCAAGATTAAACGTTACCTCCGTACTCGATACACCCATTAAGCTGGAAGGCAAGACCGTAGGAGTTTTATGTATGGAGGCAGTGGGAGTTGCTCATCATTGGACGCTGGAAGACCAAAATTTCGCTTGCTCTCTGGGCAATTTAGTATCTCTGGTATTGGAAGCAATAGAACGCCAACGCGCAGAAGCGGCGCGACGGGCTTCTGAAGAAAAGTTAGCATCAGCTTTTCGGTCATCTCCTGATCCAATTGCCTTAATTACTCTTCCCAATAAACGCTATATCGAAATTAACGACAGCTTTTGTCGGTTTTTTGGTTATTCTCGTTCTCAGGTGATTGATCGCACCGATCAAGAATTGAATATTTGGGCGAATCCAGAAGAGTATAATTTCCTCGTCCAGATGCTACAAAAAAGCAAAGCCATCCGCAACTATGAGGTTGATGTCTGCACTTCAACAAGAGAAATTAGGACAACATTGTTGAGTGCGGAAATGATCAAGATTGATGGGCAATGCTACATACTGGGCACAGCAAAAGATATTACTGAACGCAAGCAGGCAGAAAATGAAAGTCGTTTGCTGCTGTTGACAACTCAAGCCATCAATCGCGCCAGTGATGTCAACAGCGCTTTAGGAGTGGTCTTACGCTTAATTTGTCATACCATTGGCTGGGATTTTGCTGAAGCATGGATACCTAATGAAGATGGTACTGTTTTAGAACATAGTTTGGGCTGGTACGGTGAGGAAAGGAGTTTAGAAGAATTTTGCCGCAAAAGCCAAACTTTGAAATTCTCTCTGGGAGTGGGACTACCAGGAAGAGTTTGGCAGAGTCACGAACCAGAATGGATAGAAGATGTTTCGGAATTTGCAAAGCCAATTTCTTTGCGATCGCAAGAAGCAGCAAAGGTAGGATTAAAGGCTGGTTTTGGTGTTCCCATACTGGCTGGAAACCGAGTATTAGCTGTTTTAGTGTTTTTTAAACGTAGCTCAGTTTTGGTGGATAGACGTTTGCTCTTGCTAGTAAATGCTGTTGCTGCTCAGTTAGGTGGGTTGATTGAGCGCAAAACCCTAGAACAAGAACTAGAACTCAGAGAAGCCCGCCTCAATGTCTTTTTTAGCAGCGCTCCCATGGGCATGAATATTGTAGATAAACAGCTGCGGTTTGTGCAAATCAACCAACTGCTGGCGGAGATTAATGGACTATCCCAGCAAGATCATATTGGCAAGACCATCCATGAAGTCTTACCCCAAATGGCCCCTCTAGTCGCACCAATTTATCAACAGGTTCTGTTAACTGGTCAACCTATTCTCAATCAAGAATTAAGCGGTGCTTCATTTAAACAACCAGATATTATCCGCCACTTCTTAGCTTCTTATTTTCCGATTCCTGGGGAGGACGATCGCCTCTCTGGTGTGGGCACAGTTTTAGTAGAAATTAGCGAACGCAAACACATCGAACAAGAACTGCGTCTAGCCAACGAACGCCTCCAATATCTGCTCACTTCTAGCCCTGTAGTCATTTATAGTAGCAAAAAAACATCAGGCGATTTCACCACTACTTTTATTAGTAAAAACGTTCAGGCAATGGTTGGCTACGAAGCGCGGGAATTTCTCGAAAATCCTAGTTTCTGGCTCGAGCGCGTCCACCCAGAAGATGTTGAACTGATCTCAAAAAAATTTTCTCAGTTGGTTGAGCAGGAGTACAGGGATTATGAATACCGATGGTTACACGCTGACGGAACTTATCATTGGTTATACGAAAAGATGAGGTTAATCCGTGACGAAGTTGGTAAACCTATAGAATGTGTTGGTTATTGGGCAGATATCAACGATGCTAAACTGGCAGAATTAGCTTTGCAATCAAGTAGGCAGCGATATCAACTTTTAGCAGAAGCCTCACCAGTTTGTATATTTCACAGTGATGTGGATGGCAATGTTTTATATTTTAACCAACGCTGGAGTGAGATTACTGGATGCAGTTTAGAAGAATCTCTGGGAACAGGTTGGATCAAAGCCGTACATCCAGATGATCGCGAGCAGGTGTTGTTGATATGGAATCAAGCAAGAACGGCTAAAAATATGTATAAGTCCGAACATCGCTTTTTTCGTGATGATAGTACGGTCGTCTGGGTAATTTGTCAAGCTCTGCCCGAAATTGGCGATCATGGAGAAATTAAAGGTTACATCGGTACGATTACAGATATTACCGAGAGAAAATTGGCAGAAGAAGCCCTGCGTGATAGTGCAGAAAGAGAAAGAGCGATCGCCCAAGTGATTCAAAGGATGCGGCAAACACTGGATTTAGAGACTATATTTGCGGCTACAACCCAAGAATTACGGCAAGTACTCAATTGCGATCGGGTTGTTGTGTTTCGTTTAAATTCCCACTGGAGTGGCGAATTTGTCTCTGAGTCGGTGGGTAATGGTTGGATATCTCTGATAGAAGAATACAACAATGACCCTAATCTGACAGAAGGGGTCTTACAAAATAGCCGTTGCCTAGCAAAAATTTTAGATAGCGCAGTTCAGCATCTGGAAGATGCTGAACTGCAAGCAACCCAAGGCGGCATTTACATACAAGGTGCAAATTTCCGGTGTGTCCCGGACATTTATAACGCTGATTTTCATCCTTCTTACATCAGCCTCTTAGAACGCTTTCAGGCAAAAGCCTACATTCTTGTCCCCATTTTACATGGTAGTCAGATTTGGGGATTACTAGCGAGTTATCAAAATTCCGATTCTCGCCAATGGAAATCAGGAGAGATTAATATTGTAGTTCAAATTGGCAATCAGTTAGGTGTTGCTTTACAGCAGGCACAATTACTGGCGCAAACTCAAAGGCAGTCACAAGCATTGCAAGAAGCTGTGATCGCAGCTGATACTGCCAACCGCGCCAAAAGCGAATTCCTCGCCAACATGAGCCACGAACTGCGTACCCCACTCAACGCCATCCTTGGTTTTACCCAAATCATGAGCCACGATCATGCTTTATCTACTGAACATCAGCAAAATCTAGTAATCATCAATCGTGCTGGCGAACATCTCCTCAACTTAATCAACGACATCCTGGCAATGTCTAAAATCGAAGCCGGCAGAATCACATTAAATCTCAGCAGCTTTGACTTAATTCGCCTCTTAGAAAACCTCGAAGAGATGTTGCGTTTCCGCGCCACCTCCAAGGGATTAGAATTAGTCTTTCAATATACATCTCAACTCCCCCAGTACATCCAAGCCGACGAAAGTAAACTGCGGCAAGTATTGCTTAACCTCTTGGGAAATGCAATCAAATTTACTGATACTGGGAAAGTGATATTACGAGTGGGGATGAGGGACATGGGGGAGAGAATTTTCCCTCATCCTCCTCATCTCTTCTTCGAGGTTACAGACACTGGTCGCGGTATTGCCCCACAAGAACTTGACTTGCTGTTTGAAGCTTTTGGGCAGACTGAAACCGGCAGGAAATCGCAACAAGGAACAGGACTAGGTTTAGCAATTAGCCGCAAGTATGTGGAACTAATGGGGGGAGATATTAGTGTTAGCAGCATTATTGGCGAGGGAAGTAAATTTGCCTTTGATATTCAAATTGGTCTAGCCACAGCCAGCGAAATCCAGATTAAGGAAATTAGACGGCAAGTTCTGAGTTTAGCGCCTGCTCAAAGCGAATACCGTATATTGGTAGTTGATGACTCCACAGATAGCCGTTTAATGCTGGTGAAAATTTTGACATCTATCGGCTTTGCAGTCCAGGAAGCGGCAAATGGCACTGAAGCGATCGCACTTTGGCAAAAATGGCAACCACACTTAATTTTAATGGATATGCGGATGCCGATTATGGACGGCTACGAAGCCACAAAAATTATTAAAGCTAGGGAAGAAATCTTAATCCCAAACCGCAAAACTATCATCATCGCCTTAACTGCTAATGCCTTTGAGGAACAACGAGAGGCAATAATCAAAGCGGGTTGTGATGATTATATTAACAAGCCCTTCCGCGAGGAAAAATTACTAGAAAAATTGAGCGAATATTTAGGAGTTCAATATATTTATCAAGAAGATAACTATCAGATAGCAAACACAAAACAAAAAATAACAGAATCAATTTTGAAACTTGCAGATTTAGTTCCTCTATTATCTGAAATTTCGCCTGAATGGACGAAACAGGTGTATACTGCCGCAGCCCAATGTAGTGATGACCTGATTTTAGAATTGATGGAAGAAATCCCTTCAGAAAATGCTATATTGCGAGATTTTATCAAAAATTTAGCTCATGATTTTCAGTTTGATAAAATTATGGAATTGACGAGTATTGCAGGAGTGTCAAAATAATTAAGACTACGGTGTACACACAAGTCTTTTAGAGTTGTTATACAGCGTTTATATCCCCCCTAACGCCATTTTTTAAGGCAGGGTGGTTTCATACAGCCAGAGAAAAACTAAAACTGGGTTTCAAAGCCTCTC
>CAZZZY010000395.1:0-6105 GCA_964658545.1 uncultured Acetobacteraceae bacterium
TACCTCCCCACTCCCCCTTCAACCCTTTTCCCAAACCTAAAGATATCTAGAATAAATCTTGGCTAGAGAAAAAAATCCTGCTAACTTACAAATAATTGGTTGAGCTTTAAAGATTTTCCCACCAATAGACTGAGCAATTTATCGCTAATTGCCATGCACGTTTCATACCAAATTGGGGAAGAATGTCTTGTTTCACCAAACAGGTTAACAGATTGGAAAGTGCTTGTATCAAGCATTTTCCAATCTGTCCTAATTACGAATTACGTAGCGCTTTGCGCTTCCCGAAGGGTATTACGAATTACGAATTAATATCAGGGGTTGTGGCATGAATATCGTGACGCTTTTAATTGTTTGGGTTGTAACAGCTATCAGCCTGTTGATAATTAGTAAATTGCCTCTAGGAGTTGAAATTGATACTCCTGGTAAAGCCTTTCTTTCCGCCGCAGTGCTTGGTATCGTCACGGCAATAGTCAGGCCGATTTTAAGCCTCGTTTTTGCAGTACCCAATTTACTCACCTTGGACTTATTATCCGGCATTTTCACATTTATGATTGCCGTGGTTTGTTTTAGTATTGCTGCTTGGTTAGTAGAGGGCTTTCGCTTACGTTACGGGATTTGGAGTGCTGTTATTGGTGCATTTACGCTAACTATAATTAACAGCTTAATCTACAAATTATTGGGCGTATAAAATCAATAGTTAGGAGTTATTAGTATAAACTACGCCAATTTCAGATTTTAGATTTTAGACTTCGGCGTGAGCGCTCAGTCGAACGCTTTTTGCTTCAATCCAAAATCCAAAATTAAAAATCTAAAATTGAATAATTCCTAGCTATTCGTTGGAACTTGGGGGAGCAACAGGGGTAGTTGATTGTTGTTTACGTTGCTCACGTTTTTTGCGATCGGCTGATACCATATCTGCCATCACCAGAAGGGCTTGCGCCATTTTGTCTAGGTTAGAACGGTATAGCTCCAAATCCTTGTTGAGTTTGTCATCAGATACGTGTAAGCCAGCAGCGATCGCTTTTAGCGCCTCAGTGAGTTGCTTTTCATCTTTTACCAATTCAGGATCTGACTGTTCTAATAACGAAAATACCCCAATTGCGAACAAACGGCTGTATCTAAAGTTAGGATTGTTGGCGATCGCTTGCAGTTGTGTTTGCAAGTCAGCATCTCGATCTAAGTAAGTAGTTTGGCCTAGCCACGCGATTAAATCTTTAACTGGCAAACCTTTAGCTACAGCTTGTAATCTTTCAGCATCATGTCGATAGTGTTGCGGATCTTGTTCTATAGCCCGACATAGAGCGTTAAAAATTGATTCTTGATCCCGTTCTGGTTGATAGCCTTGCATGAAGCGGTCAAAAGTAGTGACGACGCCCAAGGCATAAATTGGATTGTAGCTAAAATCGATATTTACTGATAGCAGATGCATTTCCACCATCAATTCTTCTACTACCCGACGATAAATAGTGTTAATCGGACGGGTATGAAGATTGTAAAAAGTTCGTTTTGTATCAGAGACAGTACGGACGTTATTCACAAAGAAAATGTTAAGGGCGACGTATCTTTATTTTCTCGCTTAAAGGCTACTTTGCCAAGTTTAGCTTTTGACTGGTGACGGTTTCATTTACAATGTGACATGACTCCGCCCTAAAGGTACGGAGGCAACTAAAGAATTACTCAAAGATTTCCTAGTTGTTCCCTTTCGACTGCGCTCAAGGCGAGCCTTGCGGGTTTTCGACTTTGACCTAGACTGAGATATCCCAGTCCCCGGCAAACCGTCTGCATAGGCGTTTTGGATTCCGACGTGTCCCGCCGTACTAATTAGTTCTATTCCTCTATTTTCGATCACAAGCCCACTTGCTACATCTCTATCGGCAATGAATTCACAATCTTGACAAGAATGCTCTCTTTCCCTCAAGTCCTTTTTTGTTAATCGTGTGGTGAAGTCTAGCAACTTTGAGCCGTTGTTTATCGTAATTTTTAGACCGCTTCTTTTTCCTAGACAGTCTGCGTTGCAGCAATTTCAGCTTGCTTTTCATTACTTTCAGGAACTCTACAGCGGCAGAATTTCACAGCTACGACAAAGGAATTGATCCAGTCACTGGAAAAGCAACTTGGAGAGCGATTATGGGCCCTTATCGCTACACCAAGCGAAACCAGTATTCAATAAAATAAAGCTATGAGTCATAAGTTACAAGTTATGAAGTTTCAATCAACTCCTAACTCTTAACTCTTTTTTAGCTAGCGATGCTACGAGGTACGCCTTCTAAAGCTTCCTCTTCTGTTTCAAAGATTTCAAAGACAGTATCCATCATCGTCACTTCAAACACGAGTTTGGCTTCTGGATGTACATTGCAGATGCGGAAACTGCCCTTGACTTTATCAGCATCACGCATTCCGGCTACCAAAGACGTAAGACCAGAACTGTCAATAAAATTTACCTGAGCCAGATTTACAACTACATGGCGACTGAGTTTGGAAATACACTCTTGTAACTTCAGGCGAAATTGCCAAGCGGTGGTAATGTCTAGGCGACCGGCTGGTGTCAAGACAATAACTGTGTTTCCGTCTTGGGTTGTATAAGTTTTTTGGTCTATCTGAATCACTATAGCCCTCCCCGTGGCATTCCTATTAAGATTAGCTAGTTACAGACTTGTCTAATGCTGTCACTTGAGATTAACAAGCTACAGCTAAAATTGTCACCTTTTTCTGCTAAGTGCTTAACTTTAGTAGTTTAACTCATCAAAATAGTGGGGAATGGGGAATGGGGGAAAGGGAGCAGACGGAGAAAATAACCAATGCCCAATGCCCAATGCCCAGTACCCAATTAATTTGGTGTCCAGTTGATCCAATCTTGAGGCTTGAGGAAGGTTTCATACAACTCGGCTTCGGGGGAATTGGGTTCTGGTTGATAGCCGTATTCCCAGCGCACTAAGGGAGGTAGGGACATGAGAATTGATTCGGTGCGTCCGTTGGTTTGCAGACCAAAAATGGTGCCTCGGTCATAAACCAAGTTAAATTCTACATACCGTCCCCGGCGGTAGAGTTGAAAATTGCGTTGGCGATCGCCATACTCTATCCCATGTCGCCGTTCTACAATTGGTACGTAGGCTGGTAAAAATGCTCTACCACAGTCTTGCACAAAGGCAAATAAATCTTCCCAATTGCGGGTTGCTGGTGTTCCCACCTCGTTGCTATGAATAGCTGCGTTCCCATTGGGATTTGGCCCGCGATATAAAGCACCTTGACCATCTTGGTAATCAAAAAACAGACCACCTACGCCCCGTGTCTCATCACGATGCTTGAGGTAAAAATATTCATCACACCACCGCTTGAACACCGGGTAATAGTCTGGGTGGTGTTTGTCACAAGCCTGTTTTAATGTTTTGTGTAAATGTGCCGCATCTTCAGCAAAGGGGTAATAAGGTGTCAAGTCAAGACCACCACCAAACCACCACACTGGCCCCGCTTCAAAGTAGCGATAATTGAGATGAACTGTGGGCACGTAAGGATTGTGAGGATGTAAGACCATTGAAGTTCCCGTAGCATAAAAGCCATGTCCTGCTGCTTCCGGGCGTTGGGTTAAAATAGAGGCTGGCAAATGGGAACCCCAAACTTCAGAAAAATTTACACCTGCTTGTTCAAATATTGCACCTTCTCGCAGCACGCGCGATCGCCCTCCACCTCCTTCTGGGCGTTCCCAACTATCTTCATTAAACTTAGCTACACCATCTAGTTTTGCCAATGATTCGGTAATTTCGTCTTGCAGTTGTTTCATAAACTGACTGACTTTAGTCTGAGCGTCAGGTGCTGGCAAAGACTTGGATGATTCTGCTGCTACGGTTGGTGTTTGTGAGTTGGTCAACATAGATTCCCGAACCTAAATTACAATTTCCAGAAAGCCACAAATTTTTTATCTTAAAATTTGGGGGAAACACGCGTCAACAATCAAGCTCTATTTGCCCAACCCGCTTTTTTCTTACTGGTTAAGCATTTATCCGATTGATGGGCATCACTAGAGTTATTTTCCCTCAAATGCGTATAGGCTTGTATATTGACTGAGTTTTTTTTGTTAATTTTAACTATTTCGCTCATTTGGTATTCCAGGAACTGAGCGTAGTTGCACACAATACCAGAGTTACCAGAAAGTGTCTAGGGATAGGGAGGAGGATTAGGAAAATGCAAGATTGGTTATCCAAATTCATCCACCGCAAACGTCGCCGGTTTTGCGCTTCTCTGGTGCGGACATATCGAGAGATAAGTTCTGCTTCTGTAGATGAACTGTGGCAAAAAGTTGCTGACTTAACAGATGTTTCCTGGCATCCACTACTGAAGAGTACTAATGTACCCTATGGATTAGTACCCAAGCCAGGATTGATTTTTCATGCCGTAACCCGCTTTTCACCGATTCCCATCCGTCTTTTTGTTGAGCGCGTCAATCCGAGAGAGATGTTGAGTATCAGAGTACTGGCGATTCCAGGGATAGAGGAACGAGTGACTTATCAAGTAGAGTCAACTGTTTGTGGTACTTGTTTATCTTATTCTGTAACTCTACGGGGTTGGTTATCGCCCCTAATTTGGTCTTTATCCCGTCCTTATGCCGACCGCGTAGCCCGGTCTTTAGTCGAGGCAGTAGAAAAGGCAGCATTACCAACGGTATCTGGTAAGAAAAAATCCCTTAATGACAGTTGTTTTGATTTTTAGTTAAGGGAAGTGGGGAGCAGGGAGCAGGGGAAGAAGAACTATTAGATTATTACCCCATTCCCAATGCCCAATGCCCAAAGAAAGTTAAGATTCTATATAGGTAATAATGCCATTTACTAAGTTTTATTCCGGCATTGACAGTGAAAATACTAAACTGACCTTACTTAAGAAAGCATCCAGTTAATAGCTAAGTATAGCTAACCCTTAAGTTACTAGGGAATAGACTCAAACCAACTTTGCGCTCCTCTGCGCTATACTCTGCGCCCCTCTGCGTTTAAACTTAAACCTTTTGAATTTTTATGTACGATGTCCTCGATTCTCGCTCTGTCTTAGAAGTGTTGCGACCAGTGGAAGACCCAGAACTCCGCAAAAGTCTGGTGGAACTGAATATGATTCGCAACGTCAAAATTAACGGTGGCAAGGTGAGTTTTACTTTAGTGTTGACTACTCCTGCTTGTCCTTTACGTGAATTTATTGTTGAAGACTGTCAGAAAGCTGTCAAAAAACTGCCAGGCGTTACTGATGTCAGCATAGAAGTGACGGCAGAAACACCGCAACAAAAAAGTTTGCCAGACCGCACTGGCATTTCTGGGGTCAAAAATATTATTGCTGTTTCCAGTGGCAAAGGTGGCGTTGGTAAAAGTACGGTGGCTGTGAATGTAGCGGTGGCTCTAGCTCAAACTGGAGCGAAAGTCGGTTTGTTAGATGCTGATATTTATGGCCCCAATGACCCCACCATGCTGGGTTTGGCTGATGCCCAAATTACTGTGCGTTCCACTGAAACAGGTGACATTCTGGAACCTGCCTTTAATCACGGTGTCAAATTAGTTTCAATGGGCTTTTTGATTGACCGAGATCAACCAGTAATTTGGCGGGGGCCCATGCTCAATGGTGTAATTCGCCAGTTTCTCTATCAAGTGCAATGGGGAGAACTGGACTATTTGATTGTAGATATGCCACCAGGAACCGGAGATGCTCAGTTAACTTTGACTCAAGCAGTACCGATGGCAGGGGCGGTAATTGTCACTACGCCCCAAAATGTAGCTCTGTTAGATTCTCGCAAGGGGTTGCGGATGTTCCAGCAGATGAATGTCCCGGTATTGGGGATCGTGGAAAATATGAGCTATTTTATCCCCCCCGATCAACCAGATAAGCAGTATGACATCTTTGGTTCTGGTGGTGGTTCTAAAACAGCTACTGAATTGGGAGTGCCACTCTTGGGTTGTGTGCCGCTAGAGATTTCCACACGAGTTGGCGGTGACAGTGGTGTGCCGATAGTTGTTGGTGATCCAGATTCGGCTTCAGCAAAAGCATTAATAGCGATCGCTCTTACTATTGCTGGTAAAGTATCAGTTGCAGCTTTGACATAAATTAATTTTGATTTCTATTTTATTCCTGGGA
>CAZZZY010000396.1:0-6096 GCA_964658545.1 uncultured Acetobacteraceae bacterium
TAAAAAATTGACTTTGGTAACAGAGTTTTAGCCTTAACCCAAGCGTATTGAGCTACATATAGCAAACAAGAGAAAAAATTCCGAGACAGAATATTGACCTTGGCGGTGATGATGGCGAATATTTACAGTGTAATTAATTCTGTCTGACTACTTATTACTTGACCACCCACTGCTTTAAGTAGTGGGATTCATGTCTAGAACCGCACAGGTTGCTTTAACAAATTATGGGGGTTTAAGTCCCCAGCAATACAGGCAGAACGTTTTGTGTTGGGGTTAAATCCCCATTACAAAACGTAATTGCGTTAGCACAGCGTTAGCGACGCAGGAGCGTCATGGGCGAAAAAGCGAATTGATTTAAGCAACCCCTACTCGATTAAGATTCAATTGTAATTTTGAAAATGGTATTTTTTGAGCAGCTCTTTAACTTGAGCGGCCACCAAGGGATGTGGATCTTGTTGTAACTGGGGTAAGATTTGCACGAGAACGCGATGTGAAACCATATTTAGATATGCGATCGCAGCTTCTCTAACAAAGCCTGTTGGATGCCGCAAACTCACTAAAATCTCAGAACTGGAAAGTCTGGTGCGAGTCACTTGAGCAAAATGAAAACAGCAAGCTAAACACCAGTCAGAAAGGAAGTTACCCAACATCAGCAATCTGTGGAGGCGATCGCTAACTATCATATTTTCATATTCTACGATCTTGGCTTCTACAAGATATTGCAATTTTTCGGGCTGCGGTCGGTTATCTAAAATATTCAGCAACAGAGACTTTGAAGACAAAGTTACGGTATGTTCTAGAATTTCTAACCCCCGTGCTAAGTTTACCACTGAAGGCGATCGCAGATTAAATGCTGCTGCCTGCATCTTTTCTGGCGAGTAAAGCAGTCTCAGTAACAGTAGCAGCCGCTCTTTGACATCCAATTCCAATTCCATAAGGGCGCGTTGCAGTAACTCTGAGACAATCACAATCCTCTCACTTGATTGATAATTTTCTTTTTCGTTTTTTAAGTCTATATATGCGGCGTAAATTTCGCCTAAAAACTTTAATTCCTGCTCGATTAAATTTTCTACCCGACTTTCATAAAATCGATCGACTAAACCTCTAATTCCTGGTTGTTTATGTATTTTGAGTAAACTGCGAAGTATATGATCCCTCGTAATCCCCCAGGATATCTCCAAGTTTTTCCATAAAGTCTCCAATGCTTCTTGAGTACCAATTTGAGCAATGGTACGCCAAGCGTACATCCGCACTACTTCTGGTTTGTAAATATTGGTAGCTAACCCCAACAGCATTTCTATAGCTTCATTCTCTAGTCGTACTAAGGCTGACATTGCTGTAGTGCGAGTTGATTTGTAATAAAGTGCTGCTATCAGTGCCGAATAGTATTCTTCTAAATGGGTTGCTGCAATCATTTCCAATACGGCACAACGCACCCGTAATGACTCATCTTGTAACAAATTCGGGATGTGAATCCGCAACGCCTGTAAATAAACGGCTTCTCTAAGGGCTCTTACTCCATTCACCCGTTCCCGTTCTTGCTTATGAGTCAGCATTCGGCGCATGGTTTTGGTAGCTGCTACCTTTTGTATGGGCGTTCCCTGACGTAGGACTAAAGCGGCGGCGGTAGCGCGGATAAGTGAGTTGTGCCGGGGGTTCAGGTATTCTTCTAGGATACTTAAATTGGGATTTGGTTCAGCCAGCCAAACGTAGCGTAGCGCCAAGGCGAAAACTTCGGGGTTAGTTTCTTGGGGTTGTTCTAACAAAGGACGGATGGCGGATAGATAAGTGGGATTTGCACCTGCCATCAGCATGACTTCCAAACTTTGGCGCTGCAAATCTGGGGTTAACTTGATTAATAGAGGTGCTAAAACTTCCGCAGCACCTTGGGTGTCAATTTGGGCTAAAAGTTCAATACAAGAGCGCTTATCAGCCTCGCTGCCTTTTTCTCCTAAAGCTTTGACTACACCTTGCTTGAAGAATCGTAAGCCGACATTGGTTGCACTCAACTGACCCCGTGCCACACTCAAGACTAACAGTTCAACGTAGCGCGATCGCAATTCCCAAACTACTTTTAAACAGGTGCCAGCTATCAGCATTGTTTCTGCGACTAACACCCACTTTTGCAGAGCTACGGGTACAAATCGCCCAGATAAGAGTATAGTTGCAAAAATTAGCGCTCCTGTCAAACCTGTAGCGATCGCTTCAGCAGTTCCGCCAGATAAAGTCTGCATCCGACTGCGAATTGCCTCTGGAATCGGTTGGTACAGGATGGGGCCGCTACTCATAACAAAGGTGTAGCGCAGAAGTTCATCGCAAAATTTGACAATTATCATACCCCAGAAAAAGCTTTGCGGTTGCATGACTGGAATTAAATGCAATAATACCAGCACTCCAGGTAGTGCAAAGCCTACGGTGATTGGTAAAAGGGTGGCTGTGAAAAATACCCCCATCCGTTCGAGGAGTCGGCTAGAAATAAACCATTGCAATAACAACTCACACAGTCCCAACATCCCACCAAAAAGACCCAAGAAACTGGCGAGTTCTCGGTCGCCTAAATTGGATTGGAGTTCGCGTAGATATTGAAAATCTATTAACAACCCAATAACTTGCAATAGACCAACAAAAGCAAACAATTGCCAAACATAGCGTTTCAGGGGACTTTTAATAAAACGCTCTCGTGAAGCTTGTTCTTCAGGAATTAGTCTTTGTGGGGTTTCAGGAAAAGCCGCTCGATAGCGATGAGTTAAATAGAATAAAATCCCCGATCCTAAGAAAATCACTACACAGGCGATGAAGATGATCTTATTCAGCGTGGTGTATTGCACTAGCCAAGGCAAACTAAAACCACTAATGACATCTGCGACTAAAAGACCACTACTCACTAGTGGGTAAGTGCGCTTAATCTCCCGAATGTTAAATATTTGGTTAGCGACGATAGAGGTGTTGAGGTCATTGACTACATAAAGGGCATCTACCCATAGCCGTAGCAGAAAGACCGAAATAACTGCTAGGTAGGAAATATGCGATCCCCAACGTAATACAACTAATAAGAGCAATGGCATCAACATACAAGGTGCGATCGCCACAATCACCCGACGTAAAGGAAAAATCTTTTGCAGCCAAGAGTATAAAAAAACCAGTCCTGCACTCATTGCGGCACTGGCAATGTACATCCACGGTAATAGATGAGTCCCATATTGATCCAGAAACAGCGCTACCGTACTGTCCTCTGCCCACCGTAATCCTACACATACAGTTGTGTAAAAAACGAACATTAGTTGAGTTCGTTCACTCTCCTCTGGTCGGAGATTTACCCACTGTAGTATTCGTGGTAAAGCAACTTTATTTACAGCCAACCAGTGATTTTTCAGTTCCATGCAGTTTTATTTTCTGTTAGTATCACCGCGTAATGGGGAAGAGGGAGCAGGGGAAGAGAATGAACAACGACCCTATTTCCTCCCCTGCTTCCCCTGCTTATCCGAACCGTATTGCATCTTTCACAGTCTTTTTTTTGAATTTTGAATTGATTTCCCCCTCATCCCCTGGAAATAGCAAAAATCCTGAGTAACTGAGTATTATGTTTCCCACTCAGCCTTCAGGACTATCGATTTTAGATAAATTTAAATGACCTCAGAGTTTTGCTGACAATTCAGGTCATGTCGAAAAACCTAACTCCCTAACCCCCTTCCCGATGCTCTAGGAGAGAGAAATAGAAGAGAGGTTTTTCAAATACCGTGAAAAGTTAACAGAGCTTTGGGCACACATGATGTATACTCAAAGCTCATCTTGCATTCAAACGAAAAAACCCTGACTTCTAGCCAGGGGATTTTCAAACTTGGTCTAATGAACAGTTAGAGGATTATTTTTTGGGCGAGATCAGCATCATCATGTTTCGCCCTTCTTTTTTAGGCGCTTGTTGAAGCTCACCAAATGGCTCCAAATCCGTTGCCATTCGTTTGAGCAAATCTTCTGCTAGGTCGCTGTGTTGAATTTCTCGACCCCGGAACATCACAGTCGCTTTGACTTTATCGCCATCTTTCAAAAACCGCTCTGCTTGCTTAACACGCACGTTATAATCGTGTTCTTCTATTTTGTAGCGCATCTTAACTTCTTTGACATCAGCCGTGTGCTGCTTTTTCCGGGCTTCCCGCGCCTTTTTCTCCTGCTCAAACTTATATTTCCCGTAGTCCATAATCCGACAAACTGGCGGGTCAGCTTTGTCACTGATTAGCACCAAATCTAACTCTTTTTCTTCTGCTAGTTGTTGTGCTTCGTGTGGGGGCATAATTCCCAGTTGGGCACCGTCTGTATCAATGACCCGAATTTTCGGGAAGCGAATTCTTTCGTTAATTTGGGGCAGATCGCGAGTTCTTTTCTTCTCAATCACAGGCATTATGATTTGTGGGAGCTCTTAATGAAGGATTTGGTGTAGTCTTGATTGGTATGCCTCAGAGGCCAAAATACGGAAATAACTCAGGACTGAAAACATCGTTTCCAGTTCTAGAATAACTAATCCATAAAATAGTTGCCTTATTGTATTTGTCATTCTACTAACTCTGAGAGAATTTCTCTACAGATAGTTAATCTAAATTACACAACCTAGACTCATGTTAAATATTATTACAATAATTGAGCAATACTTTTGGCGATCGCATTGAGCAGCATCATCTCTCCAAAATGTCAAGCTCACAGATGCAAGACCCTAGCAAAATCAATGTAAACCGCGTCTATACGAGACTTTGCCCACTTCTGTGGGTTCAAGCAGTTGCCCAAGCCCCTTGTTCTTCCTAGTCCGAGCAGGTGGACTACCCTGCGTAAAGACCTCGCCGATGTTTGTGTAGCCGCGAATTACCTTCGTCCCGGCTGAATAATTCTCCGAAATCTTGTCCTGAAATGGTGTAACTAGCTTTATTCTTGCGATCAACGATATTTAAGCTATACAAGTAAATATATTAGTAGCTTTATGTCCATAGATTTACGAGCGTTTTTTCAGGCAACTGACCCTAGTCGAACCCTGTTCGTCAACAATCTGTCAGATGTGAAATACTACATTGACTTTTCCTCAGTCCGAGGTGGGGATATTATTGGTAAGCTGAAGCAAAAAATTACTTTTTTCAAGCCGAATGAACCAACTTGTACTCTATTTACTGGACATATTGGCTGTGGAAAATCAACGGAACTATTAAGATTACAGGCGGAACTGGAAAAATTAGACTTCCACGTGGTCTATTTTGAGTCTAGCGAAGACCTGGAAATGACCGATGTGGATATTGTTGATGTGTTGCTGGCGATCGCTCGGCGTGTGAGTCAAAGTCTGGATAAAATTACACTGGAGGAAACTAACAAGTTTAATCAGTTACTCCAAGGTGCGTGGAGGGTCTTAAACTCTGAGGTGACAGGGGCAAAAGTTAAGCTGGGTGGTGTTGATGTTGGTGTCACTACTGACAAAGAAAAATTGTCTCTGGCTTTTGGCATTGGCGAAATCACTACAAAGATCAAAAGTGACCCAACGCTACGGGCAAAACTCAACCAGTATTTGGGGCCGCAAAAAATTAATCTGCTGGAAGCAATTAATCGGGAATTATTGGAACCTGCGATCGCTAAACTAAAACAGCAGGGTAAACAAGGTTTGGTGGTAATTGTAGATAACCTTGACCGCATCGATAATCGTGTTAAAGCTTGGGGTCGTCCGCAGCAGGAATACCTATTTGTGGATCAAGGGGAATTTTTGACAAAACTAAATTGTCATTTAATTTATACCATGCCTTTATCTCTGAAGTTTTCCAACGATTACGGAATGCTTACCCAGCGATTCCCCGAAGACCCCAAGGTGTTGCCAATGGTTCCAGTACAATGGCCTGATGGCAGGGTTCATGAAGACGGAATGGCACTGATAAAGCAGATGGTGCTAGCAAGAGCCTTTCCTGACTTGCAATCGGATGAGCGCTTGGGTAAGATTACTGAAATTTTTGATAGTACCGCCGCCCTAGACCGCTTATGTAGATTAAGTGGTGGTCATGTGCGAGACTTGCTGAGACTCCTGAATACTTGGATTATGGAGGAAATGGCACTTCCCCTCTCGCGTAAAACTTT
>CAZZZY010000397.1:0-6072 GCA_964658545.1 uncultured Acetobacteraceae bacterium
TATGCGCCTAACACACCCTACAAGAATTTTATTTTTACTTTATAAATACTCTCTATGAGCAATCAATTTATTCCAGGGCGAGAAAGCAATGTAAAACTAAGGTTTTAGGGTGAGGGGTTTAACCCATCGTGAACTGACCAACAAAATCATAAATTTAGGGGCTTATATCATAAGTCTTCTTCGGTCAGCCAGAAAAATTTTACAAATCGGCGATGAGCTTGACATACTTCCACAATAAAATTAACATTTATTTAGAATAACAAAATACTAAGTAAACTTTATTGGATTTTTTTTGTTTTTACTATGTATTTGTATGAAAATTTTAAATATTGTTTTAGTTAAATATAGGTTTTTTTACAAGTCCAGAGCTTTTGAGACCGGAAAATCAAGACCTCGGCAATTAAAAATTGAATTGAGGATTGAGTGCTAATGGCGACCTGAATTTTAGAGTGGCATACTGTATGCTTATCGGTTAAATTTCAGTTGATTCGAGCAAATGTCTTGATGAAAAAAAGTTAGGTTCAAAACCGTACTTCGTCCCGCTACGCGCTTTCGCCCGCAAGTGGCGCGTTCGCGGTAGCGTTCGCACGAGAAAAAATCCTTGTTTCTCAAGGTAGGTAGAAACCCCAATGCCAGTTCTCTCAAGTCGGTAAACCCTTGACGCTCGATGACTCGCTCTAAGCGAAGCCATGCCGAAGGCGTTGCCTCTCGTTCACGAAGTGTCTCCGATAGGAGAAGAGAAGGCTTTACGCTACGCTAACGGCAGTTCCTCCTGGGGAAACCCCCTTGGCGTTAGCCTCTCCCTTTGGGAGAAGACCGGACTGCCTCACCCCGAGACTGGCTCCCCCAGATGTCTGGCTGTATAAAATGTTTGAATGCGTGAATTTTGAATTGATTCATACTCGTTTTCCTCAGAAATGTCATACTCAAAGCGATGACATACTGCGATTTTTTTTGTATTAAATGTAGCCGACATGGCAAAAATGTCCTAGTAGATGCTGGGGAAGAATTAAACAACAATGTTATCCAGACTTCAGCCCGTCAAATCTATTAATCGCTTAGTTGGCAGAGTTTATGCCAAGATGCCTCTGAGGTATGTTTTGATTGTGCCTTTTATATTGCAAATTGTTGGGGCAGTGGGACTTGTGGGCTGTCTTTCGTATCAAAACGGAGAAAAAGCGGTAAGGGAACTTGCTACTCAATTAGAAAATGAAATCTGCGATCGCATTGAACAACATCTTGATAGGTATTTAACAACCCCAAAGCAAATCAATCAAATCAACTTAGATGCGATTGAGCTAGATTTGCTCAACCTTTCGGACTTTCAAAACACCGGAAATTACTTTTGGAAACAAATGCAGGTTTTTAATGTTGGCTATAACAGCTTTGCCAACCCCAAAGGTGAATTTATGCAGCAAATTAATGCTAATACCAGCATCACCATCTTGCTGTGCATAGTTGCTTTTTTAGTGGCTACAATAATTGGTGTTTTGACTGCTCGCTGGGTAATTAAGCCGATTCTGCAATTAAACACATCAGCTAAGAAAATTGCTAAAGGTGAATGGGAGCAAACACCAGAAATAAATCGCTCCGATGAACTGGGAGAACTAGCCAAGTCATTTGAAACTATGGCAAAGCAACTCCAAACATCCTTTAGTGTATTGGAAGCGAAGAATGCTCAGATGCAAGTCTTAAATGAGGCGCTATCTGATAGTGAGAGTCGGCTAACTCAATTTTTAGAAGCTATACCAGTAGGTGTATTTATTATAGATGCTGAAGGTGAACCTTATTATACAAATCAAATTGGGCAGCAAATTCTTGGTCAAGGAGTGATATCTAAGGACAAGCCGCTACGCATCTTGGCAGAAGTTAACGCCAAACAATTGTCAGAGGTATATCATTTTTACCTTGCCGGAACAGATCAACTTTACCCCAGCGATCGCCTACCGATTTCGAGAGCATTGCTTGGGGAAAGCAGCAGGGTTGATGATGTGGAAGTCCGCCGTTGTGACAAGATTATTCCCATTGAAGTTTTGGGAGAGCCAATCTATGATGAATCAGGGAATTTAGCTTTTGCGATCGCCACATTTTTTGATATCACCCAACGTAAACAAGCAGAAAACTTATTAGCAGAATATAATCGCAGCTTAGAAGCTCAAGTAAAAAAACGTACTGATGAGTTCCAGCAAGTTATTGAGGAGCTGCAAACCACCCAAGAACAACTGATTCAATCGCAAAAAATCGCCGCACAGGAACAACAAGCAGCTGTTCGTGAAGCAGCGCGAAGTGCCGCCGCCAACCTTGCTAAAAGTGAATTCCTCGCTAACATGAGCCACGAACTGCGTACCCCACTCAATGCCATTCTTGGTTTCACCCAACTCATGAGCCGAGATTATTCGCTATCTGGGGAACATCAAGAAAACTTGGCAATTATTAATCGTGCTGGCGAACATCTACTCAAATTAATTAACGACATTCTCGAAATGTCCAAAATCGAAGCTGGCAGAATCACATTAAATCTCAGTAGCTTTGACTTAATTCATCTATTGAAGAACTTAGAAGAGATGTTGCACTTGCGGGCTGTATCTAAAAACTTAGAATTACTGTTTGAATATCCACCAGACATTCCTCAGTACATAGAAACTGATGAAAATAAACTATGTCAAGTCTTACTCAACCTTTTGGGGAATGCCATCAAATTTACGGATACGGGGAGGGTGACGCTACGGGTGAGATGGGAGCAGTGGGAGCAAAATCTTTCTCATCCCCCTTATCCCCATCATCTCTTCTTCGAGGTAAAAGACACTGGTTGCGGTATTGCTCCACAAGAAATTGACTTGCTGTTTGAGGCTTTTGAGCAAACTGAAATCGGCAGAAAATCCCAGCAAGGGACGGGACTGGGTTTGGCGATTAGCCGCAAATACGTGCAACTTATGGGGGGAGATATTACTGTCAGCAGTACTTATGGTATAGGTAGTACATTTGCTTTTAATGTTCAAATTGCTTTAGCTTGTCCCAAAGAAATACCGACAAACCAAATTAAATTTCCAACTCTAGCTTTAGCACCCACTGAAAAAGTATACCGCATCTTAGTAGTTGACGACATCGAAGAATGCCGTCTATTGTTGGTTAAAATTCTCACCTCTTTGGGCTTTGAAGTCAGGGAAGCTACAGATGGTACTGAAGCGATCGCTAATTGGGAGTCTTGGCAACCACACTTAATTTTTATGGATATGCAAATGCAGGTCATGGACGGCTATGAAGCCACAAGAATAATTAAAGGTAAACAAGTAGGGCATAGAGGAGCCAAGGTTCTCAAGGTTGTACAAAAAGCCTCTACCATACCAGAAGCAACTGATGTCATGGGAGCTTTTGGTGCGCTCACTTTGCGAGCGCCAACATCTTTGGCTTCCCATGCCGACATCGCTGAAGCATGGCAGGGTTGTTACAATAAACACACAGTCGTTATTGCCCTAACTGCTAGAGCCTTTGAAGAAGAACGCCAGAAAATTTTGTCTATTGGCTGCGACGATTTTATTCCCAAGCCATTTACACAGGAAGTATTATTGGAAAAACTGAGCCAACATCTGGGTGTAAAGTATACCAAGCAAGTAGAAAGCACAAACACAGCAATTGTCGATCAAGCTACACAGATATTTGTCAGTGTTGCTGAACTTCTAAGCCATTTATCACAAATGCCACCTGAGTGGCTACAAAAGATCCACTATGCCGCAGCCAGTTGTAGCGATGAACTAATTTTAGAGTTAATCAAGCAAATTCCCTCAGAGAATGGTCACGTTTCCCAAGTTCTTAGGGATTTAGCAAATAATTACCAGTTTCAGAAAATTATGGAATTGACTAGACCCAACGTAGAATGAATGACGAACATTTAGACCCTAAGAAAAAAGATATTTTGATCATTGACGATATGGCGGATAACCTCCGGGTTTTATCGTCAATATTGACAAGGGAAGGGTATAACGTTCGTAAAGCTTTGAACTGGCAAATGGCACTGACAGCAACTCAGACAGTGTTACCGGATTTGATTTTACTCGATATTATGATGCCAGAAGTAGATGGCTATGAAATTTGTCAGACTTTCAAAGCTGGGGAGCTAACAGCCGATATTCCGGTAATTTTTATTAGTGCTTTAGATGATGTTTTTGACAAAGTTAAAGCTTTTCGGGTGGGTGGTGTAGACTACATCACCAAACCTTTTGAGTTTCAAGAAGTTTTAGTGCGTGTGCAAAATCAACTAGCATTGAGGTCAGCGCGATTAGAAATATTGAAACTAAATGTTGAACTGGAATATCGGGTACAGGAACGGACTAGTGAGCTAGAAACAACTCTACAAGAACTTCGAGAAGAAATCAATTACCGCCAGAAATTGCAAAGTCAACTGCTAGATATAGCCCTGCATGATTCCCTGACTGGATTACCAAATCGAGCTTTGTTTATCAGGCGACTAGAAAATGCTCTAAATCGTGCCAAGCAAGAATCTAGTTATCAGTTTGCAGTACTTTTTTTGGACTGCGATCGCTTCAAAGTTATCAATGATTCTCTTGGTCATTTGGTGGGAGATGAATTGCTAATAGCCATCGCTCATCGCCTGCAAGCATGTCTTATAACTATTGATAGCCTAGCACGATTAGGTGGTGATGAATTTGGAATTCTCCTAGAAAATATTACAGATATCAACATAGCCATCAAAGTCGCCGAAAGGATTTTGCAGCAGCTCTCACTTGCTTTTAACCTGTCAAGATATGAAGTATTTATGAATGCCAGTATTGGGATTAGTTGGGGCAATAAAGATTACGAGCGCCCAGAGTATTTGCTGCGAGATGCTGATACGGCAATGTATCGCGCTAAGGCTCAAGGAAGAGCCAAATATCACGTTTTCAATCCAGCCATGCATCAGGAAGCTATTCAGCTTTTAGAGTTAGAAAATGACCTGCGAAGGGCTGTTGAAAGGCAAGAATTCCTCGTTTATTATCAGCCAATTGTTTCCCTGACTACTGGTAGAATTTCTGGATTTGAAGCCTTGGTGCGCTGGCAACATCCGATTCGTGGACTGGTTTCTCCCACAGAATTTATTCCCATAGCAGAAGAAACAGGTTTGATTAATGCCATCAATACTTGGGTATTACAGTCAGCTTGTCATCAACTAAGTATCTGGCAACATCATCCAGTGACACCAGAACCTCTAACTATGAGCGTCAATTTGAGTGCTAGGTTATTTTTACAACCTAACTTTATAGAACAAATTGACCGAATCATTTCTGAAAATCAAATAAATCCTGAATACTTGGAATTAGAAATTACAGAAAGTGTAATTATGGAAAATACTCAGGCAATTAAAATTATTTTTAAAGAACTAAAACAGCGAAGAATAAAGTTGATTATGGATGACTTTGGTACAGGATATTCATCTTTAAGTTACCTACACAGCTTTCCTTTGAATGCACTCAAAATTGATAAATCTTTCGTCAAGCGTATGCAGGAGAACACAGAGAATATGGGTTTAGTACCAGCAATGATTGGCATTGCTAACTCAATGGGGATGAGTGCGATCGCAGAAGGTGTAGAAACACAAGAACAGTTAGTCCAACTGAGAAGTTTAAACTGTAATTTTGCTCAAGGATTTCTATTTTCTCAACCCATAGAAGAACAATTAGTTCTTAATTTTATTGCCGCAGCACCTCAATGGTAGCTATAAAATAAATACAGCCAATGATATATATCTGAATTTTGTGATTAAGGATCTGCAAAACTTAATAGGTGCAATGTATAGAGGATCTGATCGCATTCGGGAAATTGTTCTGGCGCTACAACATTTTTCTCGGCATGATGAAGCAGAGATAAAGCGGATAAATATCCATGAAGACATCGAAAACACTTTGGTGATGTTACAACATCGACTCAAGGAAGCAGCAGACCGTCCGGCAATTGTTGTAGTCAAAGATTAATGGATTCTCATGTATATCGACCTCCTAAGAAAGCTGTGGGAGTGGGGACAAGGGGGCAAAGGGGTAGGAGAAGAATAACAATGCCCAATGCCCCATTCCCAATGCC
>CAZZZY010000398.1:0-6072 GCA_964658545.1 uncultured Acetobacteraceae bacterium
TTTTTACTTTTTACTTTTTAAAAGCGCGATGATCTAAATCTCATCTGGATTAGTCCCCATCAATCGAAGTTTTTCAGCTAATCTTGCAGCTTTTTGTTCAAATTCGTTAGCCCGTTGACGCTCTTGTTCTATTAGTTCACTTCCCCAGAGCAGTAAATTCCCTAATTTGTCCCACCAACGTAACCAATAGCCTTCTACCTCTGCTTTTTTTCCTCTCCACACACCCAAAAATAGATTTAAAGTTTCTAAGAAAAACTGTCCATTTTCATTTGGGGATTGTTGCTCGTATTTACCCTGCACTAAGCAGTAAACTTCTAATATTCCTGTTTGCGGATGGAAAATCACATATACAGGAATTCTCAAAATCTGTTCGTAAAAATACCACTTGCCATAGGGATAATGGGGATTAATGGAGTATTCTCCTCCCTCTGTGGCAGAGATAAATTCCATAACAATGGCTGGTTTTTCTCCTTCTGTATGAGGAGTGTAACTACGGCGAATTTGTCCCTGGGGTAGGGGGTGGACAGATGGTATGTAAACCCAATCGGGAGCTTTGACAATAGTTTTATTACCAACTGTGGCACACAGCCCAAAGTTAGAGGCGATTAACATTGATTCAAGAATTAAGCCAGCTAATTCTAGGGATTCTCGCAGAGCAGCAGCTAGTAGGGGTTGGATATTACTTTCCACAGGTTCATCTGGTAGGGGAAAATCTGCGGGTAGTTTCTCCCAGGTGATAGGGGGTAAGGTATTTGGCAGCTGAACTTGTAAAGGTGTCATGGTTATAGGCGATCGCTAAAGGTATTCAGTCCTCTTATCTTGACACTGCCACGTAAACTCTTCCTTATTATCCAAATTATCCGGCAACTTGCTTCCACCAATGCTGGAGAATTGCTAAACTCCAACGGCGATACCATAGTTTTAGATTGATATCTTTACCCAGTTCATGATCTGGAAAATAATCACTCCAATCTTTTTCTATCCATTGCTGAAAGGGGAAAAAGAATCCTCGCTTGGGACGATTAAGTAACCAATTCGGTAACTCAGGAATTGCTTGAATTAATAATTGTTTACCTTGTGCGAGGCGCATTGTGCTAGGAATAGAGGAGATCGCTTCTACTAGACCTTGGTCAACTAAGGGTACTCGCAATTCTAACCCCCATGCCATACTCATAACATCGCTGTCCCGCAACAACTGATTACGCATATAACAACTCAGTTCTAGCAAGCTGACTTCATCTTCTAAAGAAGGAAGGTTTTTAGGTAGGTTACTATCGGGAAAAATTGCCCCATCCCAAATCGGTAAAGAGGCATTTTTGAAGTAGTGCTGAGTAATTTTCCAGGCTTCTGCTTGGGAGAAAATACCCCGAAAACTACGGTAAGCTGCTACGGTTGTTGGCTTTTGCCGTAAAAAGTCTCCTAAGCGCTGGATTCGTGGTGATGTATCCCAAGATGCTAATCCTCTGCCTAGACTGGTGCTGATGGGTTGAATTTTCTGGAGTTGCTGACCCCATCGAACCATATTTGGTACTTGTTGAAATGTTTTATAGCCACCGAATAGCTCATCTCCTCCTAATCCAGATAAAACTACTTTAATGCCATCTTTGTGGGCAATTTGGGAAACACAAAAAGTATTGAAGCCATCAATACTAGGTTGATCAATACTTGCTAAGAACTTCGGTAATAGGTCTAGACCTAAAGATGCAGTTACTTTATATTCTGTATGTTTCGTGTCAAATTCTTGAGCAATTTTCTGGGCAAGTTCTCCTTCATCCCACTCACTTTCTTCAAAAGCAATTGAATAGGTACGTAAATTACCTTTTTGAGTTTGACGCGCTAAGGCAACAATTGAACTGGAGTCAATTCCACCACTTAAAAATATTCCTACTGGTACATCACTAATAAAGTGATGTTCAGTGGAGTCAATGAGTGCATTTCGGACTTTTTCTTTGGCTTCTGTAAGAGAAATTGTTTCAGGAGTAAAGTTAATTTGCCAATACTGCTGCTGGCTGAGATTACCTGCTTGCCAACGTAACCAATGACCAGCCTCTAAACAGCGAATCCCGGCAATTAAGGTGTGAGGTTCTGGTACTGTTCCACTGACAAGATAGCCATATAAACCTTCTGGACTTAAGGCAATGCTAGGTATTTTTGATGCCAGAATTGCTCTAATTTCTGAGGCGAATATTAAAGTTGATCCAGATTGCCAATAGTATACAGGTTTGATTCCTAAAGCATCGCGGGCAATAAAGCAGGTTTGTTCTTGGTTATCCCAAATTGCAAAGGCAAACATCCCTCGGAAATTCTTGACACATTCGGCTCTTTGTTGCTGATAAAGTTTGAGAATAACTTCGGTATCAGTTTGTGAATAAAACTTCTCTCCTTTTGCTTCTAAAGTACGTCGCAATTCCCAGAAGTTGTAAATTTCCCCATTAAAGGTAATCCAATAGCGTCCGTCAGGTGTAGACATCGGCTGATGTCCTGCTGCACTGAGGTCGAGAATGGAAAGACGAGTATGAGCAAAAGCAACTTCTCTATCTGGGGAAATATAAATTCCTTGATCATCAGGGCCACGATGCTGTAGAGCAGTTTGCATTTTCAGTATTAAGTTTTCTAAGCTATTTTTGATTTCGGTTTTCGTTAAAATTCCGGCAATGCCACACATAAATATAATTTAATTATTAATATGTTTCAATAGATTTAATATATAATATCACAAAATATTTAAGAAAAGGTGTAAGAATTCATAACGGGAGATAACATGATGGGATAACACCAGTTTTATGGAGAATAAAGTGCCCCCACAACCAAGCGATGAAGAACTTTATCAATTGTCAAAGGAGGAAGTTTTTCATGACTTCAGCAAGAGTTTGTTGAAATCGCACAAACCCGAATGTATCAATAACTTTTTGCCTTAAAGCTTGAGGTTGATAGATTAAAGTATTGGGATAAGTACCTTGCAAAATCTGGATTAGAGTTTGAGCGATCGCATCTACATCATCAGGATTCACCAACACGCCTAACTCCCCATTACAGAGGGCATCAACTGCACCATCTTGATTCCCTGCTAAAGTTGGTTTACCACAAGCCAGAGCCTCCAAATACACAATTCCAAACCCCTCGCCTTTACTAGGCATAGCAAAAACATCGCAGAGATTGTAATAGTCACAGAGTTCTGAATCTGGTATAAATCCTGCTAGGGTTACACAGTCGTATAAGTTTAATTGAGAAATTAGTTGCTCAATTCGGGGGCGATCGCTGCCTTTGCCTACTAAAATGTAATGAGCATTGGGAATGGCTAGGCGAATCTCAGGCATTGCTAGTAAGATTTGGTCGTAGCCTTTGTAGCGTTCATTATTGTCTAATCGAGCTACTGTCAAAATGATTGGCTGTTCAACAGTTAAGCTATGGCGTTCCAGTAAATATTGCGGCTTCGGAGCAATTTGGAAGCGGTGAGTGTCAAAAGTATTTGGTAAAACAGAAACTTTGGCTGGATTGAGGTTTTGTTCCTTGAGTAGGCGATCGCGTGTATACTCACTAACTGCAAGAATGCGATCAGCATGACATAAGGCAGTTTTTAGTGTCGGGCTTGTGATATTCCAAGCATCCATACCATGAGCAACAGCCCAGTAAGGTATTTTAGCAAGTAGGCAACAACTGTAAAATTTAGATGAGAGGAAATAATCAGGCTAGGGCGTTGCCAAAATCCATATGCGAAAATTTGACTAGCAAAGGCAAGGGTTCGCAAAGTTTTATTCCACTTCCCAGCAAAGTGAAATTGGGTGTTAGTTATTAAAGAAAAGTTTGGCGTTCTGCAAGTATCATGTTTCAGAAAAACTTCGTATTTTACTTCAGGATATAAACTTTGTAGTGCCTCTAAGAGAAATGCCGAATAAACTTGAATTCCCCCTTTGAATTCAAAAATATTCGGAAACCATAGATGTAAAAATAATTGATTGCGTTTTGGAAAAGGGTTATTTTCTTTTTTTATTTGTTTATATTCATTTTCAGAGGTAATTTCGATCATTTTTTTAAAATATCATTGACTTTACTGGCTAATTTTTGCCGATATAGACCCCAATTCAACTGTTCTGCTTTGCGACGGGCTGCTCGTCCCATTTCTGCTAATTCTTGAGGATGGGAGTAGCACCACTCAAGTTTTTCTTTGAGAGCCTCTGAATCACGAATAGGGACGATAAAGCCTTCTATCCCATCAGTAAGAATGTCTGGGCCTGCTGTGTGAGGGGTTGTAATTACAGGAATGCCACAAGCCATTGCTTCTAGAAGAACCAGTCCAAAGCCTTCTACTAAAGAAGGAAACACAAACACATTGGCATTACTGTAATATTGATTCAGTGTAGTATGTGGTACTGATGGGATGTAATTAACTCCATGAGGAAGTTGGGAAAGCCAGGTTTCTGGAAATTCGTTCACTCCTACCAGCATTAACTCTGCCTGGGGAAGTTGGAGTTCTTGCCATGCTTTGACGAGGTAATG
Organism: uncultured Acetobacteraceae bacterium; assembly: GCA_964658545.1. Taxonomy (GTDB): domain Bacteria; phylum Cyanobacteriota; class Cyanobacteriia; order Cyanobacteriales; family Nostocaceae; genus Nostoc. Next base: position 4,498 of record CAZZZY010000398.1, read on the forward strand.
AACTCCTTTACGAGCGCCGACGCGACCGACAAATAAAGCACGAAAAGTTTGATCTACTTTGGGTTGGGGTTGAAAATAATCAATGGGTGCGCCGTAAGGGATAACCGTGATTTTGTCAGGACTGACCCCTTCTCTGAGTAAGGATTGCTGGGTGATGGAAGAGGCAACAAAAATATGGTCAGCCAGAGCTACTTCCTGTTCCTTGCGTCTCAGCTTCCAGTCAGGTTCTCGTACTGCTTGCAGTGATGCAGACAGGGCTGGGAATCGTTCAGCCTCCTCTTGCTGAATTTCTCGCGCCATGCGGTAGAACAGGATAGGCAAGTCGTACAGGCATAAAATTCCCTGCTGTTTGGCAAGTTCAAAGGTAGTAGCAGCGCCATCTTCATAAGCATAAACTGCTGCCAGACCCTGGAGATGATGCTTGGCAACATGGCGATCGAGAGATGCATAAACCCAATCTACAGGACCTTGAGAACCGAAGCCAAAACGCCTACTGAGTCCAGTTTTAACCAAGGTCATCCGCATTGCTTCACCCCAAGGATGCGATCGCATGGCTACACCATTTGGAGGAATCCAGGTCCGCCGCCCTAGTTCATTCGCAATAGAATTACTAATTGGAGCAGGAAGTATCTTTAAGTAGTGACTAATACTTCCTTCTGGATTATGGGCAATAGTTGTAATTATCTCTTGAAGTAGACCTGCTTCCCCTAATGAGATTGCAGCGTTGCGAGCGAAAGGACTACCTGTAGGATGTATGAGGGCGATAGGTATCTGGAGCATTGAAGTATTCCTGTTGTTGTTTCCAGTTCTCTATCTGTTCGAGTCGGGGTAGAAGGAAAATAAATCCTGCCAGGAACCAGTAGTAGACTAGAAGAGTATGGTTGAACACAAGCTGACTATTAAATTGAAGTGCATGAATTAAAAAAGCTGACAGCGCTAGCTGTCGCAACAGAGGTCGCTTTAATTTCAGGAATGTGCGCCACAGTAGATAAATGAGTATGAGTCTCAGCAGATACCACAAGAAAAAACCTATAGGACCAATTTCCAAAACTATTCGACCCATTTCTGACTCATAGTAGACAGGAATGGTTTCTCCTAGAGGTAAATTTAGAATATTACGTAATACTGAAGTTGCTGGATGAGTTGTGCCTGGACCATAACTATCTAGTCCTTTTAACTTCATAAATTCAAATGGCTCAATGAAGCCTCCTGAAGTACGACTAGATATATCATGATTGGAATTGATGCGGAATAGTAAAGAATTGATAGCAGAGTGAAACAAAGTGACAGTCACAATAGCTATGGTGATAATAGGCACTGTAAACCGTTTGATCAAGGGAACGGCTGTTTTTAGATTAGTTAGTAACTGTGCGCCAAAATAACCAATTAAAAACAGGATTTCACTGAAAAAAAGGCCACGAGAGCCGTTCATAAAGGAGGTGCCAACAATTAGCAGTAATTCTACAATTGTTGCCCAACGCCACCATCGAGATTGCTGAACTGCTAACAGGGGAACTAACAATCCAAAGGAAATAAGGGCGTAAACTGAATAGCCAGCAATGTAGGAAAATGTGC
>CAZZZY010000399.1:0-6055 GCA_964658545.1 uncultured Acetobacteraceae bacterium
TCATACGGAAAGAACTACAGTTTTCAAGATAGACGCGGTTTAGGTAATTATTGAGATTCAGATTACTGATATTTTGGTTAAGTTTTTTCCCCATCTGAGTCGGAAATTTCAATTCCGTAGGCGAAGCAGTTTTCATTCATGCCTCTTAATCTACTACTTCAGTAACCCATTTTTGACTGTAGCGTTTCAGATCCTGTGAACGGCTACTAAAATTGCTATCCGCAAGTAAATTTGCAAAATGTATGATATTCTTTCAATATAGGGAATTAAAACTGCAAAAGTATAGTCATGCGGTCATAGAGAAATGATGTAAACTCAAAAACCATACTTTTGCCTTGGCAGATGCAAGTTAAATCCGCTATGGCTTTTTGAAACTGAGAAACTCAAGCCAATGAAGCAGGATAATGATCTCCGTAACAACTTGAAGTCAATTAGAACCCGTCTAGGCATGAGCCAACAAGATTTGGCAAACCTAGCTGGAGTTACCCGTCAAACTATTAGTGGTGTAGAGTCGGGACAATACGCTCCCTCAGTAGCAACAACACTTCACTTGGCGAAGGCCCTTGGCTGTCAAGTTGAGGATCTATTCTGGTTAGAGCGGGATTTACCTGAAATTGAAGCAGTACTTGCCAAACCTGTCCCCAGTGGTCAGCAACTGCGAGTTAGTTTGGCTCGTGTGGGAGGACAATGGATAGCTTATCCCCTGATTGGTAAGGATGCTTTTCGCCAAGACATGATTCCGGCGGATGGAGAAGGCATTAGCCAAACAGGTATAGATAAAGTTCGAGTCCGTCTTTTAGACGATAATCTGGACACACTTCACAACACCGTAGTGATTGCTGGCTGTGCCCCTGTAATTTCACTATGGGCGAGGGCTACTGAGCGTTGGCATCCCCAACTGCGAGTGCAATTTAACTTTGCCAATAGCATGTCTGCACTACACAGTCTGTACCAGGGTGAAGCGCACATTGCTGGGATGCATCTTTATGATTCTGAGACTGGTGAGTATAATACTCCATTTGTTCGAGATGTTCTGGCTGGAAGGGAAGCAGTTTTGATTACCCTTGGTGTCTGGGAGGAGGGGCTTTTGGTTAAATCTGGCAACCCTATGGGAATTAGAACAGTTAATGACTTAGTAAAAGGGAAAATCACTATTGCCAACCGTGAAATAGGTTCTGGTAGTCGTTTACTTTTGGAACAAAAACTCGAACAGCAACAGATACCTTTTGATACTGTCCAGGGTTTTGACCATATTGTTACAAGCCATCAAGATGTTGCCCAAGCTGTAGCATTAGGAGTTGCAGATGCAGGTATTAGCACGGCATCTGTTGCTGCTGCTTTTGGGTTGGGATTTATCCCTCTACATCAGTCACGATATGACTTAGTGATTCTCAAGGAATATCTGGAAGAAGCGCCAATACAGCAGATGCTTAGTACCTTGGGACATCGGATGGTTCATTCACAATTTGAAATTCTTGGCGGCTACGATATTAGCAGAATTGGGGAAGTCATAGCGACCGTTTAGAGGATATTTTAAAAGTTGCTCATGATGTATCAAATACTTTTATATCCTCCTAAATCCATGCAACTTGCTCAATTTGCAATTGACGTTGATTTAAGAGTTGTAACCCAACCAAGCAGGGCTATTTCATTATCATCTAGCCCGCCTCAGAATGAATTCTGAGTCTAATAGCAAAAGTCGTCTAAAGACGACTGATAAAAGGTTATAGTCCGTTTTAACGGACTTTAGTTCTGGGCGGTTTATGTCTAGAATGAAATAGCCCTGCCCAACCAACGAACCAGGTAGTCGGTATTGAATTGGGACTCTTGCTATATTATTGTGTCGCCTGCGGTGAATTAGTGGGATTGGGAACTGGGATAATTGGCACGATTATAGGTTTGGATTTCCCGGATTGCAGTTGAATTTGGGCTTGATTGCGTGCGTCTATTGCTTGTTGGTAATTAGGCTTGTATTTTATTGCCTGATCGTAAGACGCGATCGCATCTTTAAACCGTTTCAAATTTAATAGCGCATTGCCTCTGCTATACCAGCTTTCAGAATGGTCTGGTTTATAACGAACTGCCTTATTATAAGATGCGATCGCATCTTCGTATTTGTGCAAGATATATTGCGAATTTCCCATATTATACCATAATTGATAGTCTCTGGGCTTAAGGGTTGCGGCTTTTTTATAAGATTTTATTGCTTCTTCATAGCGTTGCGTTTGATGCAGCGACCAGCCCAGATTATACCATGCTTGATAGTTACTAGGATTGTATTTAATTACTTGATTAAAAGATTCAATTGCTTCGGGATAACGTTGTAAATTTAGCAAGACATTACCTCTCGAAAACCATGCTTGATAATAATTTGGCTTGGATTGCACCGCTTTGTCATAAGATGTAAATGCATCTTGATAGCGTCGCAAATTTACCAGTGCATTCCCTGAATTATACCAAGCTTGCTCATAGTCTGGTTTTAAATCAACAACTTTTTGGTAGGCTGCATTCGCTTCTTCATATCGGTTAGAATTCTGCAAAGCTAACCCTTTTTTGTACCAAGCTTCATAATTATCTGGTTTGAACTCAATCGCCTTTTCATAAGATTTAATCGCTTGGTCATATTGGTTTAAATTACTTAAAGCTTCCCCCCTAGCATTCCAGACTTCCGAGTTTTGATTATTTAATTGTAAGGCTTTGTCAAAAGAAGCGATCGCTTCTTGATATCGCTGGAGATTTGCTAATACAAAGCCTCGTCCACTCCAAGCTTCAAAATAATCTGGCTGAATTTGAATTGCTTGATCATACGCAGTTAATGCTTCTTTGTATTTTTTTAATTTATAAAGTGTTTTGCCTTGACCATTCCATCCTTGAGCATAATCTGGTCTAATATTAACGGCTTGTTCGTATACTTCCAATGCGTCTTGATAACGTTGCAGATCAAAAAGTGTATTTCCTTGTTTGGATAATTCTATAGCGTTATTAGAATTAATGTGATTCCAAATAAATATTGATGCTATTCCACTGACTCCAATTAAAAATATTGCTAGGAAAATTTTAACTAAAATACCTTTTTTCGGCTGAGGTTTGATTATATTCTTTGGTTGAGAAAGAGGAGTTAAGGCTATTGTCTCGGCAGGTGGTTTTGTTAACTCTTTTAGTGCTTGTAATGCTAGCGTTGCTGAAGAATAGCGTTGCCGAAAGTCGTAGCACACCATTCTATCTAAAAATTGAGCGAATTCTGGCGTTACCGTGGCTTGATTGTGCCAGATAATTTCATTAGTATCGGCATCTTTGACTATTTCTTCTGGGGATAATCCAGTTATAGCTTGAATAGCAATTATTCCCACAGCATAGATATCACTGCTTAATTTGGGCGTACCATGAGCTTGTTCTCCAGGAATATATCCAGGCGTACCTATAGCAACAGTACCTTTAGTTGAACCTCCGGGAGTAATCACCTGAGTAGTAATTTGTTTAACTGCACCAAAATCAATTAAGATTAACTTGCCATCCGGGTTGCGTCTGAGGATATTTCGGGGATTGACATCACGGTGAATTACATTCTGTTGATGAACAAATTCTAAGGTTGTCAAAAGTTCTTCTAAAAGTGAAATTACTTGCTCTTGACTGAGGGTTTTACCTGGGATTAATTCTTGACTTAAGTCGTGACCTTCGACCAATTCCTGTACAAGATAGAATTCGGCATTTTCCTCAAAGTAAGCTAAAAGTTGGGGAATGCGATCGTGAGTTCCTAATTTATACAGAACTTGTGCTTCTGTATCAAATAAACGCCTAGCTGTCTCCAAAGTTACTGGGTCGCTTGCCTGGAGTTTGAGTTTCTTAACGACACATTGAGGTGAACCTGGTAATTGAGTATCATAAGCAACAAAAGTTTCACCAAAACCCCCACCTCCCAAGTTACTAATAATTTGGTATCTTCCTACAAGTGTGTTTCCCAGCATCTCGTTTGCCTAGTTAAGTGCGATGCGATCTGATTTCAATCTTGCCACAAGTTAACGGAAACTGAAGGAGTAGGGAGTGGGGAGTAGTAAGTATTGAGTGCGAAACAGTTAGAAACCCGCTTAGAGGATGTTTGAAAAGTTTTGGCGAATATAATTCGCTACTACACTAGCATTGTCCACCTGCGTGGAAAGAATGAAAAATCAAGGTTTTCTAACCCACGGAGGTGGGTTTTGTCTGTATAGCCGCGACTTCTAGTCGCCCAGGCAAGTAACAATTTAGACTTTTCAAACAACCTCTTATATCAAGACTTGTTTAGTGTTTCTTAATTACGAATTACGAATTACAAATTAGTATGATTCCTATTAGTGACAATATTCGTTGTCGGAGTAAGCCAATTATTAATTACTGGCTGATTGGTATTAACTTTGCCGTATTTATCTGGGAGCTTCAACTAGAATTTAGTGATGGATTGGGTTATTTCATCAATATTTGGGGTGTGATTCCAGCGCAGATTAGTGGGCCAATTACAAATGCTCTTTTCTTAAACAACTCTGCTGCTTGGATAATTGTAATTTGGCGAGCATTTTCACTAGTTTTTGCGATGTTTCTGCACGGTAGTTTTAGTCAAATATTGGGAAATATACTATTTTTATGGGTCTTTGGGAAAACTGTAGAAAATATTCTAGGACATGGACGTTATTTAGTATTTTATCTGGCTGCTGGCATTTTAATAGGGGTAATACAAATTCTGGCTGAACCGAGTTTGACAATACCGTTGATTGGGGCGAATGGTGCGATCGCAGCTATTTTAGGAGCATATATTATAAAGTTTCCTAAAGCTAAAATTGACACTATTTTGCCGCTAATAATCTTGTATATCCCCATCGAACTCCCAGCCTTTTTTTATATATTTTGGTGGTTTGTGCAACAGTTATTTTATGGTATTGGCAGTCTAAATATTCCCCCCGTTGGTGTAAATCAATCGGGTGTTGTCTTCTGGGGGCAAATTGTGGGGTTATTCATTGGTGCGGCTTTCATGCGATTTCAAAGGTAACTTACAGATTTGTCATTACGAATTACGAATTATTTTAATCTTCTTGCGGATGTTCATCCCATAAGGTTGTCAGTTCCCGTAAACTCTGATGATTGCCATTACCCAAAATCAGATGATCTAGTACCGGAATGGCCAAAAGCTGCGCCCCTGCTAACAATTGGCGCGTCAATTCTATATCTTCCTGGCTGGGTTCAAGGTTACCAGAAGGATGGTTGTGGGCAACTATTACCCGCGTTGCACCTTGACGAATAACCTCCCGAAAGATTTCACGGGGAGAGGCTAAGGTTTCAGTTGCTGTGCCAATGGTAATTACTTGCGTACCCAGCAAGCGATTCTTAACATCTAATAGCACTACTGCAAAACGTTCTTGTGTCTGCCACATCAAATCTTGACTGAGGGTAGCAGCAGCAGCAAGTGGACTATCAATTAATGTGCCATCATTGGGCCGAGATTGAAAGGCGCGTTTGCCCAATTCAATTGCTGCCAAGATACTTGTCGCCTTCGCCGGGCCAACACCAGGAATTTGCATCAACTCTGCGGGGGTAACTTCTCGCAAAACTGCTAAAGGATCGCGTTGGTGTTTGCCTAATTCGCTCAAAATATATTGTCCCAAACCCACAGCAGATAGTTTTCCCGGCCCTTGACCAGTGCCTAGAAGAATTGCGATTAATTCGGCTGTGGCTAAAATTTTGGCACCATGCGTCATTAATCGCTCACGCGGACGCTCATTTGTAGGTAGGTCGGCAATTCTGAGGCAATAGGTCATAAACTAAGAAAATCTTCACCACATATCAAACTATCCTTAGTTATCCCTTGTTTGCTCTCCAAATCATCTTTATTTGAAAAAATCTTTAATTTTAGGAAATTTTCTCGCTTGAGTGAAGTACACCCGTAAGGGCACGGCAGTGCTCATACGTGTCAACTTAACGCCAAACCCATAGCCCGACTAGGAATAAATTCCCAGTCTCATAGCAAAAGTTATCTAAAGATTACTAAAAATTCTCACAAATCCCTAGTCTACTTCAGTAGACTTTA
>CAZZZY010000400.1:0-6052 GCA_964658545.1 uncultured Acetobacteraceae bacterium
TTGATTTAACACAAAAACTTGTAACTTGCCATCTCCGTAACACCAAAGTTCAGGTACACCCAACGCCACATAAGCACTAACCTGGGTCTTTGAGGTAACATCGATTTCAATTGCTAAATCTGGTGGTGGGTCAACTGACAAATCTAACCGTCGCTTGCCGATCATTTTGCGAGCATTTTGGATATAAAAACAGGTATCCGGTTCTATACCTGCTGCCATTGGCGATCGCTTAAATGTTGTCGAACCATAAGGTTCCCAGTCAAATCCTAACTCATCAAGGAGGATTTTCACCATATCGCCGATTAATTCTTTATCAACTTCATGTTCTGGTGAAGGCATCCGAATCTCTAACACCCCTTGATAGTAAGCAACTCGTGCTGCGCGATGTTCTCCAAGTTCCTCTAGAATTGCTTCAAACTCTGCCCAACTGATCTCGCGCAATGTCAAGCGCTGTCCTGGTTGAAGGTCGATTTGGCGCAGTTGCAGTGTCACAACCATTTCATCCTCCCTACCGTTCACTTTTTAGCTAAAAAAAATAGCCGGACTGGTTAAGAAAGCCACCACTGGACTCGATATTCCGAGTCAGTGTGTGGAGTTTTTACGAAAGACAGAAAATGTCAAGCAAAACTAGAAAAACCTAGATTGGGTGGAATATCCTGAATCCGCCCAGGCCCGATCGCACGTAATGCTTCTTTGAGTAAAATATCCCCAGTATACAAGGCACGTCCGACAATCACACCAGTCACGCCTTGAGGTTCTAACGCTAACAAACTCAACAAATCGGTGAGAGAACTTACTCCGCCAGAAGCAATTATCGGAATGGAAATTACTGATGCTAGTTCTCGCAAAGCTTCTAAATTGGGGCCGATGAGTGTACCATCTCGGTGGATATCTGTATAAATGATGGCGGCTGCACCTAATTCTTGCATTTGTACAGCCAGTTGAGTTGCTAAAACTTCCGAGGTTTCTAACCAACCCCGAGTTGCTACGCGGCCGTTACGGGCATCAATGCCAATAATAATCTGTCCAGGAAATTCTTCACACAGTTGTTGCACTAGCTGGGGTTCTTCTACGGCGATGGTTCCAAGAATTGCCCATTCTACGCCTAGATTGAATAATTGTTGCACGCTGGTGCGATCGCGCAATCCTCCACCAATTTCAATAGGCACTGACACCGCATGAGCGATCGCTTCTATTGCCCCCAGATTTACTACTTTACCTGCTTTGGCACCGTCTAAATCAACTACGTGTAATCTAGTCGCACCTTGATCTACCCACTGTTTGGCTACATCAACGGGATTTTCGCTAAAAACTTGCGAGCGATCGTAGTCTCCCTGATACAGTCGCACACAGCGACCTTCTAGTAAATCTATTGCTGGAATTACATCCATTTACTTCTTCCTCATAACTCAATGCAATCAAACACTAGTTTTTCATTTTTAATTGCCTTACAGCTTCCCCAAAACCCAGCACAAGCAAGATGTTAGAAAGGGTCAAAAATACTTCTGCACCACCGTGCAACCAATCTACATTGGCCAAAGACTCGCCATAATGCAATTGGGCGTAAATTCCGGCTGGGATGGTGATGGCCACAAAGACAAGAGTGCCGTAAAATCCATACAGCGCTAAACGCGGCATTTGCGGACTGCGGCTGAGAAACCACAAGAAACCCAAATAGGGAAACAGTGAAAGTGCAAACAGGGTTTCTTTAGAAATCATTGCTCTGATTCGATAGATTTTGGTTCAACAGTGTTAAGAGATTTGGTAGAACGCCAAATCAAAAACGCTGCTGCCCAAAGGGTGAAATTACCAACTAAGGTCATGGTAGCTTGAAGTGTTACCAGCCATTCCAGAGATTCGGCGTTGTCGAAATAATGCCAGGTACAGGCACACATAGCGCTCACTAAAGCTGGTAACATGGCAAGGGACAATCCCCACCAATTACGGTTATTAGTGAGTTCGCCGTAAGTCCAGATTAACCAAATGGCGGCAATCCACTCAATAACGCTAGAAATATGAATAATCCAGGTGGGAATCGATAGGGCGTGCATGCAAAATTCAAAATTCAAAATCTAAAATGGCAAAGATACGGGCATTATTGTCTGGGTATTACGGTAAAGGCAATGGTGGTGACGAAGCTTTGTTAGCAACGCTTTTGCAAATGTTACCATCTCACGTAACGCCTGTGGTACTTTCGGGAAATCCCAAGGAAACGCGCGATCGCTATAATGTAGAAACTTGCGATCGCATGGCTCCCTTACCTGTACTGCAAGCTTTGCGTTCTTGCGATGCCTTGATTTGGGGTGGTGGGAGTCTTATTCAAGATGTTACCAGTACTATCAGCCCCTTTTATTATGGGGGACTTATGGCATTGGCGCAGAAAATGGGTTTGAAAACTGTTGCTTGGGCGCAGGGTATTGGCCCGTTAGTGCGTCCGCAAACTCGCTGGCTGGCACGGCAAACCTTTGGTAATTGTACCAAAGTTAGTGTCCGCGATCGCACCAGTGCTGCTTTATTATCTGATTGGCAAATTCCTTGCATTATAGCTCCTGACCCGGTTTGGGCGTTGGAATCTAAACCAGTACCGGGACTTTGGGATTTACCTGCGCCGAGAGTTGCGGTCACTTTGCGATCGCATCCCCAACTTACAGAAACACGCCTAGCAAATTTGACTCGGGCTTTGGTGGATTTTCAAAAGGCTACGCAAGCTTTTATTTTACTACTGCCGTTTCAAAAAAGTGAAGATTTAAGTATTGCCGAAGCTATTAAACCCCAACTTCAAGATGTCAGCCAGATTTTGTGTTTGTCAGATCCACAACTTTTGAAAGGTGTGTTTCGCGGTGTTGAAATGGCTATTGGGATGCGCCTACACAGTTTGATTATGGCTGCTGCTGAAGGTTGTCGCTGCTTTGCTCTCAGTTATGATCCAAAGGTAAATCGTCTCATGGAAGACTTGGAAATACCTGGGTGGGATTTGGTGAGTTTACCTGATGATGCCAATTTGATTAGTTTGACTTGGATGGAGCATTATGCTAATGGCGATCCATTATCATCAGAGCAAATACAGTCTTTAGTGGATAATGCGTTAATGCATCGTGATGTTTTGAGTGAAGCATTAAGTTAAGCCCCGCAGCTTACGAGTGTTATCAACTAAACTCTGAGCAAACTGATCAAATCTTTGGGAAAGTTTCTCATCTACTAGCTTGCCTTCAGGACTGAATGCACCCCAAGCTTGTCCGATCGCAATTTGTTCTGGAATCACCCAACCATGCACCCATCGGACAATTAACCGTAGTTCATTTAGGGCGTTACTATTAGACTGACCCCCCAATACGCTGATTAATCCTGTCACTTTATCAGACAGTTGCTCAAAACTCATCAAATCTAGAGCATTTTTCAGCACACCACTAACCCCACCGTGATACTCAGGTGTCGCTAAAATTAATCCATCCGCCTGACTGACAGTATCCTGCAACCGCTTAACATCTGGGTACTCTGGATACTCCTTTGCACCATTACAAAACGGTAGCTGCAACTGCCGTAAATCAAGAATTTCTACCTCTGCACCAACGGCTTCTACCCTTTGCGCTGCTACTTGTAAAGCAAGCTGCGTATAGGAGTTGGATCTTAAACTACCACCAATACCAATAATTCTTACCATCATTAACCCACAAACTATTAACTAGCTACTATTACCAGATTTCTTAAAAAGCGGAATCGTTATGACTATGTTGATCTTAGCGATTTATATCGGAATGTGTCAAATTAATATCTACTGGAAAATTTGATCATAAAGGAGTTAGAAGTTATTATTCTTGACCATACCCAATACTTCTGTTCTTAGGGTGCGTCAACGACAACGCTCAGTACAAGTGCCCAATGACGGCAGTCGCTCCACTTGAGGAAACCCCTTGGCGTTAGCCTCTCCCTCATGCCCAGTCTTAATGTAATACCCGAAAGAAACTTGGGAATGGTTTTGTGTGGAAGTTAGACTAGATAAGAAAAGTGTAATTTCCAGTTATTACAATTTTTGATAGAAGAATAGGCATAAAACCGTAGCTCAACTTGTGCCAACAGACAAAGGGTAATTATTATGACAAATTTGGGAAAAAAAGCATTGGTAAAAGGGCAGTCATCAAAGCGCGTTCCTTGGGTTAGTGCGTTGGCGCAGCCCGTCGTAGGCATCGTAGCTAGTTTGATTATGTTACCAGGAATTTTTGGGAGTACTCCCGTATTGGCACAAAAAGCAGACAACACCCCTCTAAATTATGGCGATTTGATCAAGAAGGCGAAGGCGGGAGAAGTCCAAAAAGTAGAGCTTGACGAAACCGAACAGGTAGCAAAGGTTTATCTCAAGGAGCAAAAAGATAATACACCACCGCAACAGGTGAGACTTCTGGCACAAAACACAGAGTTAATTAATATACTCAAAGAGAAAAATATCGATTTTGGCGAGGTTTCCTCTGCAAACAGTCGAGCGGCTGTGGGGCTGTTGATCAATCTCATGTGGATTTTGCCATTAGTGGCTTTAATGTTGTTGTTCCTCCGGCGCTCTACTAATGCTTCTAGCCAAGCGATGAATTTTGGCAAATCTAGAGCGCGCTTCCAAATGGAAGCCAAAACCGGAGTTAAATTTGAAGATGTAGCCGGGGTTCAAGAAGCTAAAGAAGAACTTGAAGAAGTTGTTACTTTCCTCAAACAACCAGAAAGATTTACTGCTGTAGGCGCACGGATTCCCAAAGGAGTGCTGTTAATTGGCCCCCCTGGTACTGGTAAAACTTTACTAGCAAAAGCGATCGCAGGTGAAGCAGGTGTACCATTTTTCAGTATTTCCGGTTCAGAATTTGTGGAAATGTTCGTCGGTGTGGGTGCATCTCGTGTGCGCGATCTCTTCAAAAAAGCCAAAGATAATGCCCCATGTCTAATATTTATCGATGAAATTGACGCAGTAGGTAGACAACGGGGTGCAGGAATCGGTGGCGGTAACGACGAGCGCGAACAAACCCTCAACCAACTGCTTACCGAAATGGATGGTTTTGAAGGTAACACAGGCATTATTATTATTGCTGCTACTAACCGTCCAGATGTCCTAGATGCAGCGCTGCTCAGACCAGGACGCTTTGACAGACAAGTAATGGTGGATGCACCGGATCTCAAAGGACGACTGGATATTTTGAAAGTCCACGCGCGCAATAAGAAAATCGATCCTGGCGTATCATTAGAAGCGATCGCTCGCCGCACACCTGGTTTTACTGGCGCAGACTTAGCCAACTTACTCAACGAAGCAGCCATTCTCACTGCTAGGAGGCGCAAAGAAGCTGTCACCCTTTTAGAAATTGATGCTGCTGTGGATAGAGTTGTTGCAGGTATGGAAGGTACCGCCTTAGTAGACAGCAAGAACAAGCGCTTGATTGCCTATCATGAAGTTGGTCATGCTTTAGTGGGTACATTACTCAAAGACCATGACCCTGTGCAGAAAGTTACACTCATCCCACGGGGACAAGCACTGGGATTAACTTGGTTTACTCCTAATGAAGAACAGGGGTTAATTTCTCGTTCCCAACTCAAAGCTAGGATTACAGCTACTTTGGGTGGTCGCGCCGCCGAGGAAATCGTTTTTGGTAAGCCAGAAGTTACCACAGGTGCAAGTAATGACTTGCAACACGTGACAGGGATGGCACGGCAGATGGTGACACGCTTCGGAATGTCAGAATTAGGCCTATTATCCTTGGAAAATCAAAGTGCAGAGGTATTTTTGGGACGCGACTGGATGAATAAATCAGAATATTCTGAGGAAATTGCCGCCAAAATTGATTCACAAGTACGCGAGATTGTCAACAATTCTTACATTAGAGCCAAAGAACTGTTGCAAGAAAACCGCATAGTTTTGGAGCGTTTAGTAGATTTGTTAGCAGACCAAGAGACCATTGAAGGCGATTTATTCCGCAAAATTGTTGTTGATAATGCTGAGGTAGTTGATACAAAATGGGCTGTACCTCATTAGACATCTCCAGAAAAGATTTAGATACCACATAATTATACGCAGACCTAA
>CAZZZY010000401.1:0-6041 GCA_964658545.1 uncultured Acetobacteraceae bacterium
CGCTGATATAGAAGTGATGCGGCTTTAAAATGTCGCGGACACGTTCTATGGCTACTGGGTCAAGCAAGATGCCCCCAAGTATCGCCTCCTCTGATTCAATGCTCTGTGGTGGTAGCTTATTGGCTGTCGTAGCAAAAGGAATTACGTTGTCGTCACTGGCGTACATATTAACCTTTGAGTTTGATTAGGTCTAAATTTTTACAGTCAGATACTCAAAACCCTTTATAGAAGGGGCTTGGTCAATCAGGAATATCTACAAATCTTTCAGGAAACTTGGCGCTTGCCCATTCGTACCATTTGGCAGATACTTTATGCTTGCAAAACTTAGATAGTCCCTCAGACTGGAGCATACTGTAGTAGTGATCGTGCATCCGCGCCTCCCATCTGGGAAAATCATACTTCTTGCGCTGTTTCTCTACTTCTACGGGGTCATTAGCAAAGTTGTTAATTTTGCGCTCTAATATCCTACAACCCGCTTTCCATTGCTCAAATAAGCAAAATATCTCTGTACTACCTTCATCTTTTTTAGAAAGCACTGTAGTCACGTATGGGGCAACGTTGTTAATGTCTTTGCCCTGCTTACGCTGATAGGTCTGATAGTAAAGCAGAAAATCCACTTCTTTAACTGGGTCATCACTGAAAACCACAAGTTGAGAATGGTTCTCACGCGCTGCGCCGGAATTTAGACCCTCATGAGAGGATTGCTCGTTAGTTGCAGAGATTTTCTCTTTTTTAACAGCGTAGTGATTATCTGGAAGTGCTTTTTCTTGGTCAGTTTCTTTCCTTTCTTCTTCCTCTTTTTCCTCCGTCTCTCCAGTGATCGATTGAGGTAATATTATTTCTTTAATCTTATTAGAGGGCTGGGAGGTATACTGTGAATGACTTTCAGCCCGTACCCCATCCATTTTTGGCACTATGCCATCCATTTTTGGCACTATCGGTTCCTGTGTATCATTTGCATCATCCATTTTTGGCATCATGGATATTGGAGCAGTATTTGTATTGTTAATTTTTTGTACTAGAGATAAGTCTTTCAGCAGTAATGCGCCAACTTTTATGGGGTCAACGCGATAAAACTTAGCTGCATTGCCCTTGTTCTTTTTTAGTTGACAAGAAATTACGTAGCTTGATTCCTCTAGCCCCAGCAACAAACGTTGAATACTACGTTGTGACCCTAGCGCCGGATATGCGTTTTCCCACTCTTTGTAAGTAGCGCTAGTCCACCATTCCCCATCATGAAAGTAGCCATGCTTGTTGAGTCTGGCATTGCTCAAACACCAGCTTTCAATGATTTGAATCAATAAAGCTTGGTTAACACCTACTACATTTGCTACGCTCCAATAGAGCTTAGTATATGCAGGTTCATAGCCGTGAGTAAGTCGATAAGCTGTAATCGGGCCTGCTGCGGTCAGTGTTGTAGTTCCCTGTGTAGCATTCATTTGTATTACCTCGAAATCTTCTAGATTTGGGGTAACTCCTCATTTTGCAAACTCGCGCCGCTAAGTTATTTAAGTTATTATAGTTATAGCGAGCGCGGTGTACCCAGTACCAAGAAGTGTCCAGCCTCTTATTGCACTAGGAGTTACCCGGCGTGTTTAAATCAATAAAAATCCAGCCTCCGCTGGTACGCATCCCCTCTAGTTTCTGCTAGTGGGGATATCCGTTTTGAGGAGAGGTGCTAAATTGTCTGCACCCTCTCGACTCCCATTTGCCCTCTCCAGGGCTGCCGGTTCTATATCGCCGCTTCCCTCTGGAATTGGGGCTAGGATTTGTTTTGAAAGACTTTTGCATTGCAGTTTTCCTAAATACAAAATTTGTTTTACGCGATCGCTTAATCTTCCCTCCATTCCAATAACTCACAGGGCTGGATTTTATAGCAGTCACAGATTTTGTTAAGCGCTAATCCATTAGGTATTTGCTCAGAATTGTCATATAAGTTGTAAACAGTCGTTTTGCTTAACCCTGTGCGCTCACTGAACTCATAGCGCGTAATTTTGAGCTTTTCGTCAATAAACCTCCTTATCGTGTTGCGAACTGGCATAGAAATCCGTCTGTTAATAACAGACCCCTATTAAAGCATCTTATAAGGAATGTTGTTATACACAGCTTTATTTAATTAAAATTAGCTTGCTATTAATAGCTATCTTGTATTAGTATAGCCATTGTAAGGCTGAAAAGACAAGTGCAGTCAAAACAGTCAAGGGCTGACAAAGGTTTCACCCACAACGGCTTAATGACCGCAAGTATCCAAAAGTCTTGCACGGCAGGCAAATATTTTCAAAACTTTAATAACTACATAGAGCGGTAGTCATTCCGCTCACTAAACTTGATGCCTGCATTCATCAGGAGTTATTTATCAATGCGAGTCAGTATTAGACAGCCATTGCAGCCATTTATTAATGCAAAGGCTAAAGAATTGGGTGTTGATGATGCTGGTGAAGTGGTTAACTATTTGCTCTTGCAAATTATGTCAAACAACGCCACGAGCGAACCCGTACAGACACAGACTAAAAAGGCTTAAACGATGGATATCAATTTACGCAATTTAGAAGCAATCAACGAACTACCCCTTCAGAGAACAATGCTTAATCAAAATCAATTACGAAGGTTAGAAGCAATAGATCGCTGGCTCAGAGAAATCCGAGATTCAGAGCAATTCAGCCAACTGGAATACTCCCCAGATGTGATGCTAGGCGACGCAATCCAAGCAGTAGGCGAACTACTTGACTTTCACGTTCCCTATGATTACAAGCCCACAAATTTTACTGAATCAGAGTGGCATTCATATCTAGAACAGAAGCCAGTAATGCACATTCGCCGTGTAATTCCTTGGCGTAAAAAGATTAGCTCATTCATACAAGATGGAGCGTCATCAGTAGCAATTCTGAGCTTACTAACAACAGGTTTTATGGTAGTTGGTACTATCTTTTGTCACGGCGTTGACCGCATTGAAGAAAGCAGAGGTGAGAAATATCAACCCACATGGATCTACAACGCCAAAATTTTTGATGTTGTGCCATCGCATCTATCGCCGTCTTCCTGGGTGCAAGCTTAACGAGCGCGTGTGTCGCGGGAGATAAAAATGATGATTGATAAACAGCTTGTAGGATGCGTCACGCTGTTGAGCCAGAGCAAGACTTACTGGATTAATGGAACGCTGTACAGATATTTAACCAGTAGCGACAGTATCAGATACACCCAGTACTATTTCCGTCCTTTAGCGCGTCAGTCTAAGACTGCTGACTTAAAGCTCAATCGTGACAAAGTGCTAAGGCGCTGCTACGAAGTGCCGAGCTTATATAAACAGCACACAGCAGAGATAAATCACAACTCAATACAGCTGAGTTTGTTCTAAACCTTGGTAACATCTACCACCGCGCAAAACGTTCAAAAGCAAAGTTACAAGCGCGTCAACTAGTCCAAAAGGGGCGTATTCGTGGGGGTAAACGAGAAAGTGTCAGTATGTCATCAAAGCTGACAAACCTTGTTATTACGTGGTTATAGCCGATAAAACCAAGGCTAAAACATTTGTCTAAAGTCCCAAATCCAAGGTTATTGATAGTGCCTAGCTAATTTGGTGTATCAGGATAACTGTTTCTAGCTAAATAAGCCTGTCAAATAACTGGAATTTACGGATAGTCGGTCAATTTTATACACACTCAAGTAATAAAACAGAGTTAATGTGGCAACAAAAAAATATGTAGCTAAGTATCGCTTGCTCAAAGAAACTTACGAGGGCATCACGGGAAAAGGCATTTCAGATATCACTTGGTATCGCACAGTCGCATCCTTGAAACAATATTTCTCGCTCTCCATTGAATCCGAAAAAGCCATAAGCATTGTTGAAACCTATGCAGGCATGAAGCGGAAGTGTCCAGCCTTTTCTTTTAGAACCTCTGATTTTAACTCTCGATGGCAAGCCTTTAAACACTTCTATGATGCCCAAGAAGTTCAATACACAGGTCAACAATTCCTAGTAGCGCTAGCAGACTATCTAAAAATCAATCTTGACGATGTACCACGCAGCACTCGTTACTACTGGTTTAGCCAAGCAAATCTAAGTTATAACGCCCTTCACTCATATCAGAGCAAGGATTTAGCCCTTGTTGCGTTTGTTGCTGCTAAATGGGCAATTAACAGACGACCGCAAACGATGAAATCCGCAACCATCGAAGTTTTAACACTAGCTAAATAAGGAACAATCACCATGTCTGACAAGTTTACTAATAACGTCCGCGCTCGTTTGTACAAACAGGGTTATCAAGGATTTACTAAAGATGATTACACAACAGCAGCGCTTGCTGTCGAGTGCGATGACCTTGACAATCCAACCAAAGAGCAATTGAGTCAAGCCGTTGACTATCTCAAAGTCAAATCGACAAGCCAATTATCTGTAACTGATGAACCCGTTGAAGAAACGTTTCTAGTAGGGGCAGAAGATGCACAGCTTGACCCGGAACTTGATAACAGTCAGCTTACAATCGCTTCTCCAGAGATTAATAGCATCACTGTAACAAGCTCAGATAAGCGTCAAATTGTAACAGCCCAATCATCGGCGCTGGGGTTTGAATTAACCGAACAAGAAACATTAAGTATCGCTGAAAATGTTGACGACACCTTTACCGACTACAGCCAATTCATCAATACTGTAACGGCTGCAATCAAGAACTACGTTGATCAGAAATTTGATGTCATTGAGCAATCATTTGAGACTAACGCCCAAGACTTGCGAGAACACGTCAGCAACAGGGCTTCTAGATTGAACCAAAAGGTTAACAACTTCTCAGGAGACATGAAAGCGGATATGGGAGTCATCCGCCAAAACATTAAAAGTACCCAATTCTCAATCCTCGCAAGGCTCAACGCGGCTCAATAGCGATAACTTGACGCTGCTTGAGTGCTTGGGTATTCGGTGGGTGAGAATGAGCTACTTCTCAAGAATTGCTGTTAGTTTAACTGCACTCGCTGCTGTGATTTTACCCTTGTACAACTGCTTGTATCTGCCAATGCTAGAGCAATCAAGCTATCAGCAATATCTCAAACGGAAGTCAGCTATTGAGCAATACGTAAGGCGAATGGAGTATCACTGCAACCAAATATTTACCCCATCAAAGGAATATCGCTGTGAAAAATTCAATGAAGCTAAAGAATCTGGTAACTTCCAAATCACGCCACCTAGAGCGCCAATTAAAAACTAAATTTAACGCATCTACTAACTTAGTAGTTAGAGCGCTAACAGGTGATAAATCCGCCCTGAAGCTAATAGGGCAAATGGGTAATGACGGGGCGAAGATTAGTGAATTTGCCCCACAGGTTAGAGAGCAGATGTTAGCTGCTATCAAGGGGACTGAGGACTTAAATATAGTCCTTAGCGACATCTATAAACAAGCTGGTGTTAGCGGCGAGAAGATTGAAAGAGCAGTGCAGTCAGCGATTTTAGCTGATACTCATCTAGCTAACATCCTAGAAGAGATGAAGCTTGATTTCGCTTCATCCAAGGAGAAAGAAGCGCTGCGTCATCAACAATCAACAGACCATCTATTGCTGAAGGCATGGGTGGATAAACACATGATGCAAGTTGACGGTGAATATAAGATGTTGCAAGCAGAATTGCAGACAGATATTAGACAACAAACAATTGACCTACAACATGATAGAGAACTGGGCAAGTATTACTTAGAAATGGGTGATAACGCTCGTGATGACTTTAAACCTAAAAAGCAATATGCTCTTCGCTCAATTGTACAAAAAATCAAGGATGCTCTAATAGGTTTTTGATAGTTAAAGCCCGACAGCTACCACCTAAAGTTACTGTCGGGCAAGTAAATATCCTGACGCTAATATGACATACGACATTGAAGAGGATCAAGAGTCAGTAGTAAGCGAAATCGCCCCAGATACGCCGTTACCAAAAGACTTAATAGAACATTTAGAGTCGCGCAAGCAGCACCGGAAAGATGTTATCAATACAACTGAAAAACTGACCAGATTCTTTGTCGGTTGGTCGCTAAATTCTACGGGATTCTTTATAGCTAAATATC
>CAZZZY010000402.1:0-1676 GCA_964658545.1 uncultured Acetobacteraceae bacterium
TCCTAACTCCTAACTCCTAACTTCTATTGGGTAGGCTGTCGTTCTGGGGCTGACGATGAGTTTTCACGTTGCTGTAAGGCTGCTTGAATACGGGGTAATTCCAAGAATTTTTTCGCATCAGACAGTAGGCGATCGCCCCAGAGATTTTCTTTGAGAAAATCCAAACTAGCATAGTGCTGATCGATGCGGAGTGCAGCTTCTCCCAAGCTTAGTCCTTGTTGGTGATCGCCTTTAGTGTACAGTGCGACTGCCAAAGCCAATAAAGGTTCTGCGGCTTGTTTCTCAAGACTTACAGCAGATTGCCATCGCTTAATTGCTTCGGGGATATTACCCTGTTCGTAGTTGATTAAGCCAATATTGTTGAGCGCCGGCCAGAATTTTTTATTTTGGGAGACGGCTCGATTGTACTGTCCGATCGCATCTGGCAATCGACCCAGCAGATAGTAAGCATTACCCAAGTCAAACAACCCTTCTGGATCATTGGGTTTTAACTTCAAACCGTCTTGGTAATTGACAACAGCCGCTTGGTAATGTTTCTGCTGAAAATTAGCTGAACCCAAAGCAAACAAAATATCACCACTTTTGGGGTTGAGAGATTGCGCTTTTTTCAGGCTAGCGATCGCCCCGTCATACTCTTTGGTTTGCAGTTGCAATCCACCTAATAGCAACCACACCTTATCATTCTTCGGAGCCAGTTGACTAGCCAGCCTGGCCCGTGGCAATGCTAAGTCAAACTGTTGAAACTGAGCCAGTTGAGCCGCCTCTTGTGCCAAGCTCAACCCCTGCTTTTCTAACTTGGTCGCATCTAGTTGCAGTGTATGGGGTATTAATGCCTGCGCGTTAGCGGCTTTTGGCATACTCCATAAACTACAAAGCATTAGAAGAGAAATCAAACGAACATATTTAGGCACACTACCGCCTTTAAGCCACTAATCAAAGAATCTTTCAGCTAGCTTAAACGATCTCCGCTCTCGACGGCAGTAAAATCTTACGTCATTAGTTCTTGACATCCCCATCGCAAATGCAATATATTAATAAGTAATAACTAACTTATTTATGGCTCGTATACCCAGAATCACCAATCAGCAAATCTTAGAAGCGGCTCGTCAAATTTTTCTGCAACAAGGGTTTGGTGCTTCAACCTTAGAGATTGCTCAACAGGCTGGTATTTCTGAAGCTTCAATTTTCAAGCGATTCTCAACGAAAGAAGAATTATTTTTGGCGGCGATGGGAATTCCAGAAAAACCTCTATGGGTGAACGACTTGGAATCTCTTTGTGGCAAAGGCGATCTTAAAGAAAACCTCATGAATATTTGCTTCCAGATTATGGAATTTTATCGTGAGGTGCTGCCTCGGATTATGATGCTGCGATCGCGAGGCGATGCGATCGCACAACTTGGAGGTAAAGAAGCAAGACCTATGCGAGATGTCAAAGTAGTGACTGCTTTTTTAGAGCGTGAGATCAACCAAGAACGGCTTCGTCATTGCGATCCCCAGACAGTGGCTCATCTTTTACTCGGAACACTGATGAATTACGTTTTATTAGAGCAAATGTCGTCTCAAATTAGTATACCGACTGCTGAATTAGCAATAGCAACTTACTTAAATTCTGGAGAGCGTACCACAGAAGTATTAGCATTTATCCAGAGTCTTGTAGATATCGTCTGGCAAGGAAT
>CAZZZY010000402.1:1686-6004 GCA_964658545.1 uncultured Acetobacteraceae bacterium
TTGGGCATTGTTATTCTTCTCGTACCCCTCTGCCCCTCTGCTCCCCCAGTTCCCCATTTAAAAAACTTATGACTTTAGTTATACATCAGTTTGGAATTACTAGTGACTTTTGTCATATATTGGTTTCAAGTTTTTGATTGATAATTATTATGTATGAACTTATATGATGAGGTAAATATTAAACACCCTGATGCTAAAACAACAGTAACTGTCTAAGGATTGCTTAATCCAAACCTCAGTAGAATAGAACTTTAATGCAAAATAAGGAGTGAATTCCATGTTGAAATCAAACCGTGTATCGATAGTCTTAGCTGCTGCTGCCCTGATCATTGTTCCCACTCTCTTGACTGCCCCTGCAAGTGCCCAGACGAAAGTCTACCTTGTTGCTCAGAACAGTCCAGATAATGATCATAATCGGGATCGCAACGGCAGAGGTGACTCTAGACAAAACAGCAACTCTGGAGACAGAGGTAATTGGAACCGCGACGGCAGAGGTAATTGGAACCGCGACGGTAGATCCAATTCTCGACAAATCGGAGACTCTAATCGGGGTAATTGGAACCGTGACAACCAATACAATGGCAGAGGAGCCAGACTTCGGAATGGTGACATTAGATTGGGTAATGGGAGAATTATTCCTGCTAGAGACGTAGTCAGACTTCGTAATGGTTACTCTAGACTTCCCGACGGGGTAATTATTGGTCCCCATCTGGAATTTTATGCTCCTGGCTACGTAATTCCTGTTAGACCACCGCTAATCCAAATAAACCTTTAAAGAAGAAGGCAGAATCTAATTCTTTAGAGATTCAGCGCCAAGTCAGAGCGGCGGCTTGGGCTGTTTCCGCAGCCCAAGGCACGCATCTGTTAGCGATTGTGGGTAGCATCACTTTCCACTCTTAGACCCACTATTGGAATAGTTGACACTAAATCTTGGATTTAGTTAGTGTAGTTTTTCCCCTTCAAGAAAACATTAAAAATTCAATAAATTGTCAGTATAAAGGCTACCAGGCTATAGTTGAGCCGTGAACAAACAGCTTGGTAGCCTTTTTTTTTAGACAAAGTGGATATGAAGATTGATACACCAAATACCGTAGATTCATCAGTTTTGCTTCCAGAGGTTAAGAAAAAAAAGGGCAGACGTAATTGGCTGTCTTGGCTAATTGCTCTTGGCATTTTGGGTGGAGTTGGCTATGGAGTTTATTACCAAGTAGCTATTGTTTCCCTTCAAGAAGCCAGTCGTCGGGTGCTGACACAGCCTGTAGAAAAGCAGAGTTTAACAATCACAGTTGCAGCGAACGGAACAGTGAAGCCTGAGCGATCAATCAACCTCAGCCCTAAAAATTCCGGCATCTTGAAAACACTGCTGGTAAAGGAAGGGGATCTGGTCAAACAAGGACAGATTGTAGCTTACATGGACGATTCCAACCTACGGGGGCAACTCACTTCCGCTCAAGGACAATTAGCACAAGCCGACGCGAATTTGCAAAAGGCGATCGCAGGGAATCGCCCTCAAGATATTGCTCAAGCACAGGGAGTATTAGACGAAGCCCAGGCCAATCTGCAAAAGGTACAAGCAGGTAATCGCTCTCAAGAGATTGCCCAAGCCCAGGCACAGTTACAAAACACTCAAGCGGCTCTAAATAAAGCAGAAGATAATTTTCTCCGCAATCAACAAGTTTACAAAGCAGGCGGTATTTCCCTTCAGACTCTTAACCAAAGCCGTGCCGATCACGACAGCGCTCAAGCCCAAGTAAATGCAGCACAGCAAGCCCTGGCTCTGCAAAAAGCCGGCTCACGTCCAGAAGACATCGACCAAGCCAGAGCAGTAGTGAGGCAAAGACAGCAATCTTTGGCACTTGTGAAAGCAGGAACGCGCCAAGAAGATATTAACGTAGCCCGCGCCCAGGTAACATCTGCTAGTGGCTCGCTGCAAAACATCCAAGCCCAAATCAATGACACAGTAATTCGCGCCCCTTTTGATGGTGTAGTGACAAAGAAGTTTGCTGATCCCGGCGCTTTTGTGACACCCACAACTGCTAGTAGTGAAGTAGCTTCTTCTTCTTCTTCTTCAATCTTGTCTCTAGCTTCAACAAATGAAGTTGTCGCAAATTTAGCGGAAACAAATATTTCCAAAATTCGCCTTGGTCAAAAAGTCTCCATTCAAGCAGATGCCTACCCAGGAAAAACCTTTGAAGGTCAAGTCAGGCAAATCGCTGCCCAAGCAATAGTAGAGCAAAACGTCACCAGTTTTGAGGTGAGAGGATCACTTTTTGACCCTCAAAGGCTACTGCGGTCTGGAATGAATGTGCAAGTAGATTTTCAAGTCGGTCAAGTTGAAAATGTTTTAGTAGTGCCAACCGCCTCAGTGGTGCGCCAACAAAATACCACAGGTGTGTTTGTAGCAGGAAAGAATAACAAACCTGTGTTTACTCCCATCGAGACTGGCGTTACCGTGAATAACTTCACCGAAGTGAAGTCTGGATTGACAGGAGACGAAAGGGTATTACTCAGTTTCCCACCAGGATCGCGTCCGCAATCAACACCAAGAGGAGGAGTCTTTCCTGGTCTAGGAGGAGGTGGAGGAGGAAGAGGAGCCGGTGGCGGTGGAGGTCGTTCCGGTGGTGGTTCCCCCTAAAGTTCAATACGGTTCAGTTAAGGCTAAAACTCTCATTTTTTTTAACGTAGACGCTTCGGCTTCCCGCAGGGTACCGCCAAGAACGCCAAGGACGCAAAGAGAAGAAAGAAATGCTTAACTGAACTGTATTGCCTTAAAGTTAGTTTTAACAAGAGAGAGAATTCAGTATGAATTCGAGTCAGACGGCTCGACTGACTGCTTGCTGAACGTCTGAGCGATGAATATGTGGGTATAAAACTTATGTTTAAGATGTTCAAGAGCTTTTACAAAGTTAAGAATATCCGCACAGTACCGTTGCTGGAAATCTTGACAATGGCAGCAGAGACTCTGTGGAGTAACAAATTACGCACCGGTTTAACGATGTTGGGCGTGATTATTGGGATTTCTTCAGTCATTGCCATTACTTCTGTCGGTCAGGGAGTGCAAAAGGGAGTTGAGCAACAGATCCAAGCATTGGGTACAGATGTGATCCAAATCTTAGCGGGGGCTGCGAGAAGCGGGAATGTCCGTCAAGGTGTAGGTTCTAGCAGCACCTTGACTTGGGAAGATGCAAAGGCGATCGCTACACAAGCGCCATCAGCACAGATGGTTTCTGCTTATCTCCAACGGACTGCCCAAGTTGTATATGCAGGGCAAAACACCTCAACAACCATTTATGGCACAGATTTGAATTACCCAGAAGTTAGAAATACCCACCCCCAACAAGGGAGATATTTTACTCAGGAAGAACTAGATACTGTTGCACAGGTTGCTATCCTTGGCCCCACAGTTCAAAGCACACTCTTTGTCAATGGTGCTAATGTTATCGGCGAGAGAATTCGTATTCAGGGAGAGGCTTATGAAGTGATTGGGGTGATGGAAGCTAAAGGTTCTCAGGGACCGATGGATCGAGATGACCAGATTTTCATTCCTCTAACTAGTATGTCGAAGAGACTGGTTGGAAACAATGCCTTGGTAGGTGTTTCTGTAAATGGAATTTTAGTCAAAGGGGCTAATCAAGAGCAATTAGAAGCTGCTCAGTTTCAAGTGACTAATCTCTTACGGCTGCGTCACAACATTTATCCACCGCAAGTTGATGATTTTCGACTGACCAATCAAGCTGATATTATTAGTACCTTCACTAATGTTGTGGGTTTATTTACAGTAATGGTAGTAGCGATCGCTGGAATTTCCTTGGTTGTCGGCGGTATTGGTATTGCCAACATTATGCTGGTTTCCGTTGTCGAGCGGACGCGAGAAATCGGGATTCGCAAAGCTGTAGGAGCCACCAATTCGGCAATTCTTAATCAATTTTTAGCAGAAGCGATCGTGATTTCCATTGTTGGCGGAGGTATTGGGATGGCAACTGGCGTTTTATTAGCTTTTGTAGCTTCAAGCATTTTCAAATTTCCGTTTGTAATTTCTTTCTTGTCGATCGTTGCTGGCTTTGGCCTCTCATTGAGCGTTGGCTTACTCGCTGGGGTGATTCCTGCACGGAACGCATCTAAATTAGATCCAATAACTGCTTTACGTAGTGACTAGATAATTCAAACTTGAAAAATAAATTTGAATTATTATAGCAATCCTATTTGAATTGTAAAAATTATCTAACCGCCTTCTCTTCTCCTATCGGAGACACTTCGTGAACCAGAGGCTTCCGCCAACGCGCAGCGTCTCGTTAGAGAAGAGCGCCAAGAGAAGAAG
>CAZZZY010000403.1:0-6002 GCA_964658545.1 uncultured Acetobacteraceae bacterium
GCCCCATGCCCAATTATGCTAATGCTGGTACAGGAATTTCCAGGTGAGGATATAGGGGGAAGCGATCGCACAATGCTGCTACCCGTTGCCGACAATTTTGGGTTACTACGTCAGAATCTGGAGAAAGCAGGCGATCGCTAATAATATTTGCAATCTCGGTAAATTCTGCTACTCCTAAGCCCCGCGTGGTCATTGCCGGCGAACCTAATCTCAGACCACTGGTAACAAATGGCGATTGCGGATCGAAGGGAATAGTATTCTTGTTAGCAGTAATATTCACAGTACTGACTAGCTGATCTGCTTGCTTTCCAGTTAGACTTACAGAACGTAAATCCACGAGGAGTAAATGGTTGTCAGTGCCATTTGAAACTAGTTTTAAACCCCGATTTTGTAGTTGTTCGGCTATTGCACGAGCATTTTCAATCACTTGGGCAGAATAGGTTTTAAACTCAGGCTTTAGGGCTTCTCCAAAAGCTACTGCCTTACCAGCAATGACGTGTTCTAATGGCCCGCCCTGACTGCCAGGAAAAACAGATTTATCTAGCTTTTTACCTAGTTCTGCATCGCTGGTCAAGATTAAACCACCTCTAGGGCCGCGGAGAGTCTTATGTGTAGTTGTTGTTACTACATGACAATGAGGAATGGGATCGGGATGAAGACCACTAGCAACTAAACCAGCAATGTGAGCAATATCAGCAAGTAAGTAAGCGCCGATTTCATCAGCAATACTACGGAATTTTTCAAAATCAATTATCCGAGGATAAGCCGAATAACCACAAATTAAGAGCTTAGGACGCTCCCTCAGCGCCAGCTCTCGAATTTGATCGTAGTCAAGTTGTTCTGTTTGTTGACTGACACCGTAGTGGCTAACTTGAAACCACTTACCTGAAACATTTACAGGGGAACCGTGGGTGAGATGTCCCCCATGAGACAAATCCATCCCCATAATTTTGTCCCCTGGTTCCAGCAGCGACAAGAACACTGCAAAATTGGCTTGTGCGCCAGAATGAGGTTGCACATTCGCATGAGCAGCACCAAATATCTGTTTAGCGCGGTTGATCGCTAGTTGCTCGATTTTGTCGATAAATTCACAACCGCCATAGTAGCGTTTACCAGGTAATCCCTCAGCATATTTATTTGTCAGTACTGAACCTTGAGCCGCTAGTACCGCAGCAGAGGTAAAGTTTTCACTAGCAATCAACTCCAAGTGATCTCGCTGACGCTGTAGTTCATCGTTGATTAACTCCGCGATCGCTGGATCGCTGGAGGAAAGAAAGTCTGAATTAGTCCTAGTCACTTCAATTATCCTTGTGGAAATTTGTACAACGGCTGATTTTTCGTTGGGCGCAGTACCTAACAGCTCTATAGAGGCGATTAATCGTCTCCGAACTCTGGAGGTTTATTTGTGCCAACTTATTTATTATTAGACGTAAGCTCAATTAATGCATTGATTATAAAGAAAATGCTGAAAACCCCTGAGAAACAGCAACGCAGTTGCGTTTTTCGTACTTCAGGCAGGGGATGAAAGCTGACCGCAGCATTTATGCTGCATTAAAAATGCTAAAATACTTCAATCAGTACAAGATTTAAAAACCTACCCCCGGACTGGGGGAAAGTCTACGCCCGAAAAACCTTGAGGAGATATCACTACGCCCGGAGCGGGCAAACGTGGTGAGCCTGGGAACCTGAGTAATCAGGATATTAAGACTGTGAGGTCTTAAGAATCTCCGCATCCTAGTGGTCGGAGAGTGTCAACATAACGTTGCTTTTTGAAACTTTGCTAGATAAAGCTTCTGACGATCGCTCCTTCGGGGGAAAAAGCTGAAGGCTTTTAATTTTAGATTTGGGATTGAAGGAAAATCCCAAATCCCAAATCTACTGATTTAATTAACTGCCCTTGGATACACTATCTCCAGGACCGGCGGTGACAATTACCAAATCTTCCGGCTTAATTAAATTCTCAATTACCTTTTGTATCTGAGCCATAGTGACTGCTTGAATCTGCTGGGGAAATTCTCGGATTTCTGACCGTGAAAGCCCTAAGACAGCATTTTCCAAAATGATACTTGATACATCACTAGGATTAGCTAAATCCACTGGGTAGCTATTGGTAATTGAGCGTTTTGCTGTGTTCAATTCAGCCTCAGTTACTCCTTGCTCGCGCAACTGTTTAAGTAAAGCGAGAGTACTGGCGATCGCTTTTTGGGTATCTCCAGGAGCAGTCTGCATCTGAATCAAGAACGGGCCGGGATTGATACCGGCGGCAAAACCACTATAAATACCGTAGGTTAGACCTTGGCGATCGCGCACTTCCGTACCTAAGCGGCTCGATAAGGTATCACCACCCAAAATTTGATTCAGCACCAGTGCTGCATAATAACGTGGGTCTTTCCGAGAAATGCCGTTGTAGCCGATGTAAGTAACAGCCTCAGTTTTACCGGGAATTACTTTGTTTAAACGTGTCAAAGTTTGCGGGAATGGCACGGATGATATTTTCAGCACAGGTGGCTTACCTGTGTTTTGCCATTTGCCAAATGACTGATTTAGCAAAGCTTTTACCTGAACTGGATCGAAGTCTCCCACTAAAGCGATCGTTGTGCCATCTGGTCGGTAGTGTGTCTGGTAAAAGCCAAGCAAATCATCACGAGTAATGCTCTTTAAACTTTCGGCTGTAGGAAAGCTATGGAATGGATGATTTTCAGGGTAAATTGCCTGCTGGAATACTTGTCTTCCCAGTCCTCGGGGGTCATCTAGCTGGATTTTAAGACTTGTCAGGTCCCGTTGGCGACTCAGTTCTAACTGGTCGGCGGGGAAAGTGGCGTTTTGTAACACATCTGCCAGAGTTTGAATCAATATCGGCAGGTTTGCTGAAAGTCCCTCACCGCTAACGCTAACTCCCTCGCGGCTGGCGCTAAAGCTCAAACCGGCTCCCCGATCTTCTAAGGTTTTTGCTAGGGTCAAAGCATTTTTAGTCTGTGTCCCATTCATTAAGTTGATCGCAGTCAGATTCGCTAATCCAGCTTTTTGATTGCCGTCAAATTCAGTACCTGCGTTAATTTGTCCACTCAGGTTAATGGTGGGGAGGCTGCGATCGCCCAAGAGCAAAACCCGCAAACCATTATTCAAGGTAAACTCTTCTGGTAGTGATTGTTTGCCCGAATCTGTAGCTGATGTGGTGGGTGGTAAATATTTAGCCAGTTCTGCTGGATCTACAGGTTTACCAGGGCTGAAATTTTCCACCGTCCGCCCAGAACCCGCGCTGGAAGTCCCTGGTTTACCATCTGGTTGAGTCGGCTCAAAGAAGCCGATGGTTTGGTTAGCCGGATTGAGGTAAGTTTTGGCTACTTGTTGAACTTGGGACGGGGTGACTTTAGCGATCGCAGCCAGATACTGTTCAATAAAATGATAATCGCCCGCGATCGTTTGGTTATATCCTAGCTGGGTAGCTTGACTAGTGATATCCTGATTACCCAAGATATACGATGCTTGCAGTTGCGTTTTCGCCCGGTTCAATTCTTCTGTGGTGACTGGCTCCTGTTGTAATTTTCCTAAAGATTCCTGAAGCCCCTGGGCAATTTTCCCTAACTCTTGACCCGGAGCCGCCGTAGCACTAATTTCATACCAGCCTGGTTCGATGAGTTCAGCCGCACCGCCACTCACTGAACTAGCGAGTCCCGATTCCACCAAAGCCTGGTAAAGTCTGGAACTGCGTCCACCTGTGAGAATGGCATCCATCACATCAATTGCCGGCACATCAGGATGCTTGATATCTGGTAAAGGATACACAGCTTGCAGTAGTGCCGCACTTCCAGGTTGCTTCAAAACAATGGGTGCTTTTTTAGTAGTAGTGGCAACTGGAGAAAACGGGGTAACATTTCCCTGTATCCCCGTGTCCTCTTTTCCTCGTTTTGCCAACTTTCCGTAAGTTTCTTTAACAACTTTCAGTACAGGTTCTGTGGCAAAATCCCCTGTAATTACCAAAGTCGCATTTTCTGGGCTGTAGTAGGTTTGGTAATAATTCCGCACCTGTTCCACCGTGAATTTTTCTACATCAGATTTTGTGCCTCCCACAGGTAAGCCGTATGCTCTAGTAGGGAAAGCATCTCGCATCACTGCCCGATCCAAACGATACCCTGGTGAATTTTCGTACCCTTGTAACTCGGAGATCACCACCCGCTTTTCACTCTTTAGTTGCTCAGTCCCAACTAAAGAGTTTTCCATGCGATCGGCTTCTAGTGTCAACAATGCTTCGAGTTTGTCTCGTTGCACTGTGCCAAAGTAAGCTGTTTCGTCATAGCTAGTAAAAGCATTAAACTGACTACCCAAGGCACTAAACAACCTGCCAAACTGCACAGGACGGTCAGTTGTCCCCTTGAACATCAAATGTTCTAGCTGGTGAGAAATGCCATTTTCTCCCTTAACTTCGTTACGCGAACCAACTTTATACCAAACTTGCACGCTCACTACTGGAGCGGTATGGACTTCCTTTGTTAGCACCGTTAAGCCGTTGTCCAATACCGTTTTTTGTACCCCTTGGGTGAATGAGAGAGCGGATACAGGTGCGGCGGCTGTTGGTGTTGCAGCATTGATGAAATTGCCTGAAAAAGGCACAATGCTTAAGAAAAGGCTGAGTAAAAACCCGATAAGCATATACGAGCGTAGCTTCATAAGCAATTGCGAAATTCAAAATTTCTAATTATAAAACAAAACCTAGTACCTTTTTGAAAAAGTCAAAAAACTTACTCCTTAGCTCTTTCACTATTTTCAATGGTAATACCGATTACATTTAAAGTTGCTCCAGAACTTGGAGCCTAAGCCCCAAGTCTGACCAAGCTTGATTATGTGCAGTTTCGCCAAGAATTGGTATAAGTTAATACATTTCAGTTAAGACTAAAACTCTTTGCCAAAGTCAATTTTTTTAACGTAGACGCTTTGCGGCTACCCGCAGGGTAGGACGCAAAGATCAGAAAGAAATGCTTAACTGAACTGTATTGTGGTATAAGCTTTATATCGAGCGGTTATAATAAATGGTATCAATATTTGGTTATAAGTATCGCTATGGAACGCGAAGCCCTAACAATTCGGTTTCCGGCTGATTTACTTATCAAAGCTAAGAAAATTAAGGGGAGTAGCGAATCGCTGAATGATTTAGTAGTTGAGGCTTTGGAACGTGAGGTAAGCCGCCGCAGGGGATGGGCTGCCCATCAACGGATAATTGCCCGCAGCGAAACCGTTAAAGCCATGAGAGTACGTCTGCGGAGTTTTGGACGGCTGATGCTGCATTGGTTAGGCAACTCATACCCCGCCCTGGTTATCTACGAGAAATAGGGGAAATATAGCAGTGAGGTACAGATGATTTTCAGGGCACAGCAGTGCTGTGCCCCTACCTGTGTACTTCATTTACCTGAAAAATGCTGTAATTAACGTTTAATTTGTTTAGGAAAGTTAGGAACTAACAAAGATTGACCTAATTCACCTTGCTCATTATAGAATTTCATTTTACCTTGTTCATTACATAACCATACTTCCACAGCTTTGGCTTCTAAATATAAATTTCTTTTAAATTCCATTTCTTCCAAAGTGTTACCACTGGATTTAACTTCTACACAAATTTCTGGTGCAATAGACGCTGATACTTCATCTTCAATTCGAGCAAATCGTTCCTCTGAACACCAGACAACATCAGCAACTTTAACCCCATCTGATGTGTCGATAGCACACTCTGGCATTACTTCTCCTGTATTCAAGCAAGATTCTAATAAACGTTGGATTCTTCCTTGATAAAAAGAGTGTTTAATTTTGACTGGGCTCATGACGATTTGACCCCATTTATTTAATTCGATTTTGAAGGGTAAATCTTGTAACTGTTTGTGTTCACAAACTTCTTCCCATCTCATAGTTAATATTTGCCTAGATGGATTTAATTTTAACTCATCTATTAACAAAATTTAGGGGTTTAATTCCCCAGCAATACAGGCAGCAAGTTTTGTGTCGGGGTCTAA
>CAZZZY010000404.1:0-5945 GCA_964658545.1 uncultured Acetobacteraceae bacterium
ATTTTAGATTTTGGATTTTGGATTGATAGGTAGTGTGCTGTCAGCCAAATTTTTAACTAGCCGAAACCCGATATGAGTAGTTCCCGTATCGGGTGATTCTGACTCCCGCGCCGCCGGACGGAAGCGGCTACAGTAATTGGGAGCGCAGAGATACGATCCCCCCTTAATTACGTGTAGTTCTGATTCATCGGGCTTTTTGGGATCAAAGCTTTGATTTAAGGCAATAGGATTAATTTGATGGGATTTGCGATCGCGTCCGACTTGAAAGAAATCAGTAGTCCATTCCCACACATTGCCGGTCATATCATAGAGTCCATAACCATTGGGTGCAAAAGAACCGACGGGAGCAATGCCCAAGTGACCATCGGCTTTGGTGTTGAAAAACGGAAAAATTCCTTGCCAAGTGTTGGCTCTATGTTCAGAATATTGATTGCCCCAAGCATAGATTGCACCATCCAAGCCACCACGGGCGGCATATTCCCATTGGGCTTCAGTGGGTAGGGATTTTCCTGACCATTTGGCGTAGGCTAGGGCATCTTCGTAAGCTATGTGAACAACTGGATAGTTGGATTTGTTAGCGATGGCACTGTCTGGGCCAAAAGGATGTTGCCAATTCGCGCCAGTAGTCCAATGCCACCAACTCAGAAAGGAAACTTGCTTGACTCCTGGTTTTGCCATCTCAAACACTAGGGAACCCGGTAATCGCTGCTCATCGGGTAAATCGGGAAACTGTTCTTGAGATAAGGGACGCTCTGCAACAGTTGCATATCCTGTAGCTTTGACAAATTCACCAAATTGTGCATTTGTTACCTCATATTTATCAATACAGAAGTTAGTCACTGTTACATCTCCAGGCGATCGCTCTTCCACAAAACTGGAATTATCAGACCCCATTTTGAACGTTCCTCCTGAAATCATCGCCATACCTTGGGGACAGGGATTGACTGTGGCTGCAAATGCGGTTGTATTGATGAATAAGAGTGCGATCGCTATTCCCGAAATGAATATTAGTGTGTGAAAGCAATATTTTTTTCCATTCCTAATATTCTCAATTTTGGTATTTTTAATTGAATGCCTGTAGTTCATCAATAAGATTCAACTTTTATTCAAATTTATATCATTTTGGATTTGAGATGAACAATCCTCCTTTTTGTTGTATTTTTCGGTAATCTATTTCTCGCATTACATTATTTGTTGTCGAAAAATCTGTATTTTATAACAATAAATTTTAAGAAATTTTTCAATCTTTGATACTATGCAAAGACTGTTAACTCTAAAATTAGGATAATTTACAATAAAGATATTTATTCTTAACAAACTACTAAAACTCGATTGATTTACCGATCTTTTGTCTGATATTGATAAATTAC
The DNA here is from genome assembly GCA_964658545.1 of uncultured Acetobacteraceae bacterium. Classification (GTDB taxonomy): domain Bacteria; phylum Cyanobacteriota; class Cyanobacteriia; order Cyanobacteriales; family Nostocaceae; genus Nostoc. The sequence goes on from CAZZZY010000404.1 coordinate 1,371, forward strand.
ATCTTGTGAAAACATAAGTCAAGCACTATATATATTTAGCTGCAAAAAAGCTTAACACCACCTTAGTGAGATATTGGTGTAGCCACAAAACCAGTTTTGATACCCTTCTTAAACCCAGTTTTTTCGTAAAATTGGAGTACTTCCTTGGTTTGACTTCCACTTAGGAGCATTACTTTGTAACAATTATGACTCCATGCAGATTGTAAAGCATGATGTATCAGGCACTTTCCTACACCTTGGCGACGATAATCGGGATGAGTAATTACATTCTCAATTAGTCCATAGGGACGAGCGCCTCGCGTCAGATTAGGGACAATCACCAAAATACAAGAGGCAATTAAGTTTCCCTCCCAGTCTGCTACAAAGCAATTAATCTTGCGATCGCTCAATATTTCGTTCCATATCTTCTCAAGAGTTGATGCGTCAGGTAAGGGAGCATCCGTTGGGTTCAGATGTTTGTACAGGTCTAGCAGTGCTGATAATTCATCTTGCTTAACGCTGCGTATTGAAATATCCATAATTTATGTGAGGTTTTAAATTGCTTTGTAAACCCATATTTCAAACTTAGCCTCAGAGGAAACATTAGTTTTTAAAGAGCCATAATGATTGATACAAAATTCTTCAAATTCATTTATTACTTGATGAAATATATCATCTGATACTCGCCAACATAAACCGTATGATCGTGCTTTGAAAAAATTTAGTAGCTCTTCAACTGTATTGCTAACTCTCCATTCCTTCGCTACGAAGTAATTTGATACGTAACCTTTTTGCTGTAAATATCCTTCTACATCTATCTTGTTTGTTGCTATGTTAAGGCTCGGCGACTTCCTCTGCGACTGATTCTGTTAGCCAGCGTGTTTGGTCATAGATTTGTGCAATATAGTCATAGTAGTTGGACTTTTTCATATAGGACTCATATTCGATTAAGGACTTGGGGCATAAAGACCAAGCTCACGCCTGAGCAAATAATTTCTTCAACTCAGCCAACCATATTGGTACGTTCGTACTGCGAATTGTTATGGAGTTGGCAATCGGCACATTAGAATGACGTTCATTCCTTTGGAAATGTAGTTATCAAATCGTTCACGTAATAGAACTGGTACTTGGACTGGTGAAGCTTCTTGAAACCCTACTTTTTGATAGAACGAGTGCAGATGTTGCCACGGAATACAGTAACAAACTTGATCAACCAGTTGCTTGGTACATACATGAAGTAGCTGTGTACCAATACCATGACGCTGAAACGGAGCTAGAACCTGCATCCCTCGAAGCACAAAGAACCCAGTCTCTGGGCATAAACGTACTGCACCAACAATTTCTCCCTCTAGTTGAGCAATGAGTATTAAATCTTCTTCCAGTGTCTTGAGATCACCTCCATAACCACACTGGCTGTAAAAAACTTTAATACCTTGAATATCATGCAGTTTTGCTTGCCTAATTGTTGGCATACTGGTCTATAGAATAGGTTACTTTTGACTTAATATTATTGCTTTGAAAGTGCAGACAAGCTCATAACACCCTTAGCATTCAGAATTTTAAGCTACTTTAATTTTGGGCGTTGCTGAATAATGGGATGATTGGGGCTGACACGGGGACGCGGGGACACGGAGACGCGGTGATTTTGTATTGATCCAAATTCTCAAATCATCCCGCAATTATGCAACGCCTAATTTTGAATACTAATAGGCACATTGTTGACGAATTTTCCACTCTACTTAATCAACTAAGGATTTATAAGGTTAATGTGAATCTTGCTGTCAGACTGTCACCTTTTTAGCAATAGCCATAATGTGAGCGCTCACGCCTAGTGTAGAAGGTTCAGTCTCCAGCCAACGAATAGCTTGTAGGAGTCTTTGACGGCGACTTTGTTCACTCCAATGTTCCTCAAAATTTTGTAGTAATTTGCCTGGCCCTTCTATGGCTAACAGCTTTTCACAAGATAACCCTGCTTCTTCTACCTCTGCTTTTAATTCATCAGGATGATGAAAGAAGGCTGTTGTAAAGTAAGCAGGATGGTTACTCGGATTACGATGCTGCCCTTCAAGCAAGTCTCGATGAGCAATTTCCACAAACTCCGGATCGTCCAGCCATCCCCGAAATAAACCGTCTAAGAGCGAAGCAAAGCGAGAACAAGCAACGGCAAAGACAAGACCTCCGCTTTTTAAAATACGATTAGCCTCGTGTAATGCTGTGAGGCGATCGCTACGTTCAATCAAATGATAAAGTGGCCCAAATAAAAGAACAGCATCAACACTGTTGTTTGCTTGATTTAACTGACGGGCATCTCCAACCTCTGCACTTGCAAGTGGATAATCTGGCTGAACCTGAGAAGCAGAACGGGCTTGTTCTACGTGCAAGGGAACTGGATCAATAAGATGAACTTTATACCCTAGCTGGGCAAGCCAACAAGCATAGATACCTGAGCCGCCACCAACATCGAAAATCACTGCGGGAGGAGGAGGTAAGTAGCGGCTAAGAAGTTCTTGGGTGCGAACTAGTTCAATCGGATTTGTACGCTTTGATAAGCGTTCAGCTTCCAAACCACGCTCATAATGAGCTAGTACCTCATCTAAAAGCGGGTTTTGTAAATTAGACTTGTCTGACATGAAATTTCCTCTTTTTAAGATTTAATCGATGAAAACCTCTGTGACTAAATAACAAACAGTTTTCCTCTCGGACGAAGTGCCGATTCAATAGAAGCACGCCTTGCTAAACTCCATATTGTGGCTTGGTTTGCTGTAACTACAGGAATCTTTAAATCTGCTTCTAATTCCTCAATCACCTCAAATGTTCTCCATGCTGTACAGGGCAACACAATAGCATCTGCACCTTTGTGAGATACCTCTTTAATAAAAGTTGCGGCTTCATTGGGTAACTGATGCCAAAGATATTTCTTTTTCGCTACTTCTTTTGGGCGTTCATCACCTTTAAACCCCACTATTTCAAAAGGCGCTTCACTCAAAAACGTTTTTAGCGTTTGGTTGTTCCATTCTGGATAAGGAGTAACTACAGAAATTTTCTTAATCTTTAGATATGCCAACGCTTCTAATAAAGCTAAAGCAGGCACAATAACTTGTACTCCTAGCATTTGTGTCAAACGTTGCTCTAATTTTTCGGCAAAAACTCGCCCTCGGTAAAATGTTGCTGTTGTGAAGCCGTATGCTCCAAAATGCACCCCGGCTCTAGCTAATTTTTCTACTTCTTTAACAGCTTCTTCATTGATGTCATCCATTGATTCATAGCTTTCATAGGCGTGTGAGCGTTGAGCAATCACGCGATGGCTATGAATACTGACTTGACTGGAAAAAGTAGAGTTAAAGTCAGGCTCAAACGTGGTGTTACCTGCGGGTACTAGCAAGCCAAGACGGATCTGCCTATTAGAGTCAGCTTTCGAGTACATATAATACCTCTTTTTGACAAGCCTGATTATGTCTAAATATTTATTTAGATACACTAATAATTAGGTATACATATTTTCAGGAAGACTGTACAATATAAAAACTACGCTAAATCGACCGATAAACTGTAATATATCATCTAATTGACATAGATAGCTGCCAGTCAATTATTTAACTGCACTAATCAACACATCATTGCTTTAGTTGGAGTTGTGCAATCTCAAATAGTCTGCATCCACGATGATTATAAGGAAAAGATTTCATGAGCAACATACAACTGTACTTCGCCAAAGCCTCTACTTTCTCTCAACGGACTCGCGTAGTCTTACTGGAAAAGGGCATTGACTTTACCCCGATAGAAATTGACTTACAGAACAAACCAGATGGGTACACACAAATTTCGCAGTATGGTAAAGTCCCAGCTATCAAACATGGGGATGTTGAAATTTACGAGTCTGCCATCATCAATGAATATCTAGATGAGGTTTTTCCAGAACCACCTTTATTACCCCGCGATCCCGCAGCTAAAGCGATCGCTCGCATCTGGATAGACTACGCCAATACTCGCTTGGTACCAGCTTTTAACAAATTTCTGCGCGGTAAAGATAGCATCGAACAGGAACAAGGACGAAGAGAGTTCACAGAAGCACTTCTATATATTGAACAAGAAGGATTAGGCAAAGGTGATTACTTATTAGGAGATCAGTTTAGCCTAGTTGATATCAGCTTCTATCCTTGGTTTGAACGTTTACCACTCTTAGAACACTTCCGCAAATTCACATTACCAGCAGAAACACCTCGTTTGCAGACATGGTGGAAGCTGGTAAGCGATCGCTCCTCAATTCAAACAGTAGCAAATCCTGTGGACTTCTATTTACAAAGATTCGCCAAAGTTCTCGGTGAACCTGTTCCTGTTGGTGCAGGACAAAAATAAGGCAAAAGGTGGAGAAAGGTGCATGATTTCAACACGCAATGAATTGAAATAGTCCCAAAGCCTTTTACTCAAAAATAACTCTGGTTATGTTTCGCCCAATTTTTCATCTTGCCTTCCCCGTCCGAGACTTAGAAGAATCTAAGAATTTTTATGTCACCACCTTCGGTGCCAAGGTCGGTCGTATCCGTGACAAGTGGCTCGACATATTTCTGTTTGAAGCACAGATTACTTTGCATGAAC
>CAZZZY010000405.1:0-5944 GCA_964658545.1 uncultured Acetobacteraceae bacterium
ATTCAAAGTCTCTCTCCTAGAAGGAGAGAGAAATAGAAGAGAGGTTTTCCAGATATCGTGAAAAATCAGGATAAAAACCAAGTAGATAAAAATTAAACTAAGCGTCACATTCAAAATAAAATACAAGTTCATTTACGGATTAACCAACAGGTAATAAATAATTTATTGAATGTATTTTTTGTATCATTTTTCGACTTACATATTCTTTTACTAGCTAAGATAAATTTTTCAAAAAATAGCGCTAATTAGATAAAGTTGAGTTAATCTTGGAAACTAGCAATTGTTAAGAATATACGTTGCTACTGGGTGGCAACATTGGAGATTCGCTAGATGTCTCTATGTAATCAAACCAGCAAGTAAAATGATTACCATAGAATATGCAAGAAGGAAGCTTTATTTGGAGTCATCTAGAAAAACAGCATCGCACGGTTGGCAAATGGATTGATTGGGTATGGCTAATAGTATTGCTGTTGGCAGCAGTATTACTGTTTAGCATCAATCTGGGAGGATTGCCGTTGCGAGATTGGGATGAAGGGACTGTGGCACAGGTTGCTCGTGAAATTTGGCACGCTCCAGCAGGTTCAATGCGTTGGCTTTACCCAACGCTAGGAGGCGAACCATATCATAACAAGCCGCCTTTGATACATTTGCTAATTGCCTGGGCTTATTCTCTAGGAGGCGAAAATGAGTTCACAACACGTCTGCCTGGAGCAATTTTAACAGCGATATCTGTACCTTTACTATATTGCATTGCTCGAGAGATATTTCGCCAACGTTGGGCTGCTATTTATAGCGCCTTGATTTATCTAACAATGCTACCCGTGGTACGTCATGGGCGGCTGGCAATGTTGGATGGGGCGATGGTAAGTTTTTTGATGGTGATGATGCTGTGCGTGTTGCGATCGCGTCGAGATTTACGTTATTGCCTTGGTGTTGGTATTAGTTTTGGGCTGATTTGCCTGACTCAAGGACTGCTAGGTGTATTACTAGGTGCGATCGCGATCGTATTTCTGTTTTGGGATACGCCACGACTCCTCACCTGTTACTATCTGTGGATAGCAATCTTCATTGGCATTCTGCCTGTAGTCGGTTGGTATAGTGCCCAACTAATTCACTATGGTTACACTTTTGCTCAGATTGGCATTGTCAACCCATCACTAGTCCGAATTGGCTCTGTTGTAGAGGGGAATTCTCAACCACCTTGGTACTATGTGATCGAACTTCTCAAGTACACATGGCCGTGGCTATTATTCTTACCGCAAACCGTCCGCTTAACCTGGGAAAATCGCAACCTTAGCTGGGCAAAATTAGTACTGGCGTGGAGTGGTGTTTATCTGCTGGTAATTTCTTTCATGATTACCAAAGTTCCCTGGTATTTATTCCCGATTTATCCTAGTTTAGCCTTAGCTTTTGGTATCCAGTTATCAGATACAGAAAATTCGCCTTTACTCTCATCCTATCCCCGTGCTTGGGTTGCTGGTTTGGCAATACTTGCTGTAGTCGCTTCTGCTGGTAGCATTTATTTCAGTTGGGGTACACCAAAAACAGACTTACAACTGATTTTTGCAGCAGCAGCCTTAACTATGACCTTAGCAGCTATTTTGGCAGAGCGAGGCGACGGGCAATTTCTGAAGATTTTGTTTTGGGGAAGTTATCTTTCGCTGCTACTGTTAATGAAATCTAACTACTGGGTTTGTGAATTATCTGAAGCCTATCCAGTTAAACCAGTGGCCGCCATGATCGTGCGGGCAAATCCAGCTACGAGGAAGATTTACACATCTTTTCCCTACCATCGTCCCTCGTTGGATTATTATAGCGATCGCATCATCATTCCCGCTTCTGTTGGCGAACTGGAATATTATTGGCACTACAACGGGCAACCCTACTTCCTGCTTCATGCATCTGCTTTGAACAATCTCCAACTAGAATCGATGAAGCTAATTGACGAAGCTGAAGGTTGGAAGTTAGTTACAAAAGAGACTAATCGTCTTTAAGTTTAGGGAATTGGGAATTGGGCATGGGGCATGGGGCATTGTTATTCTTCTCCCGCCCCTCTGCCCCTCCGCCCCCTCATCTGGATTCAATCAATAATACTGGCGTAATGACTTGAGGAGTCATAGTGCTTTAGCCTAAGTCTGTTTAAGGAATCATCGCTACCTTAATTACCTGTCGGGCCTTCATTTCACAAAACACCTGTTCTAAATCTTTTAATGGCCGCTGTTCACTAATAAGTAACTCAAAGGGAATTTTGCGACTAGCAAGCAGTGCCAGCGCCGATCGCACATATTCTGGTGTATTGTGAAACACGCCTTTAATGGTAAGTTCGCTGTAGTGTAGCTGTTCTGTATTGACAGTAATGCTGGTATCCCGTGGACATCCACCGAATAAGTTGACTGTTGCACCAGGACGGGCGCAGGCGATCGCAGTTTCCCAAACACTTGGTACACCAGTGGCTTCAATCACCACGTCTGCGCCCCATCCTTGGGTAAGTTCTTTTACTACACTGGGAATATCCGGGATTTGATGATAATTAAAGGTCTGGGCTGCACCCAATTTCTGACCAATTTCTAGTCTGTGGTGATTACCTCCCCACAGCAACACCTCAGCTTTCTCACTCAATGCTGCCACAAACATCAGCCCGATCGCCCCATCTCCTAAGACGACTATTTGATCTTTGGGTTTGATATTAGAACGGGCTACACCATGCAACACACAAGCTAAGGGTTCCGTCATCGCTGCCAATTCCCACAACAACCCATCGGGAATCTGCAACAAATTATGCTGTACTATCGGTGCAGGAATTTTCAAGTATTCCGCAAAAGTCCCGTTATTCCATGTCAGATTCGGACATAATGAATACTCTTGGCGTTGACAAAAAAAGCACTTCATGCAGGGAGCGGAATTATTAGCGACGATGCGATCGCCCACTTGCCAATTTGTAACCCCTGCACCCAAGGCAACAATTCGCCCAGCAGCTTCGTGACCGAACAGTGTCGGCGGTTTCAGCATCTTGGCATGACCACCACGCCGCCAGACTTTCAAATCTGTACCGCAGGTTGTTGCTGCCCCCACTTGAATTACAACTTCACCAGCGGCTGGAGTGGGGTCAGCAACTTTTTCTAAGCGTAAATCTTCTTGCCCATAAAGTAACGCTGCTAACAAAGTTTTAAACCTATCAATTAGCTCCATCCGATTTTATCAGTTGGGGGTAATTGATTAATAGAATGAAGCGATCGCTTTTAAAAACCTTGCCTTAGAGGTAACGGCAGGGCTATTTCATTCTCATCTAGCCCGCCTCAGAATGAATTCTGAGTCTAATAGCGAAAGTCGTCTAAAGACGACTGAGTAAAGGTTATAGTCCGTTTTAACGGACTATAGCTAAAAGCCTATGAACTTTAGTTATAGGCAATTTATGTCTAGAACGAAATAGCCCTGGTGGTACCCTGCGGGAAGCCGCTCCGCGTCTACGTTAAAAAAATTGACTTTGGCAAAAGGTTTTAACCTTAACCCAAGCGTATTGGTTTATAGCAGGTACATTTTTTGTCACTGGAAGCCTAGCCTCTAATCAGCCATTCCCATGCTCTGCATGGGAACGAGAAAACAATGGGAAAATTCTAGGGAGTAAAAATTAACCTAGAGAGATGTTAATTACTGCCGAAAAATTTCTACTTTTTGTAACACCACTTCTTGATTCGGACGATCTCTAGTCGTAGGCACATTAGCGATCTGGTTGACTATATCTAGACCTTGGACAACTTCACCAAAAACACTGTGTTTGTTGTCAAGGTGGGGGGTTGGTGCTTCTGTAATGAACCATTGCGAACCATTTGTACCTCGTCCGGCATTCGCCATCGACAGGATGCCAGCACCAGTGTGTCTCAATTCAGGATGAAACTCATCCTCAAATTGATATCCTGGGCCACCAGTACCCCAACGGCTGGCTGTATCTAGATAACGACTCAGGGGATCGCCACACTGAATCATAAAATCTGGGATGACGCGATGAAAGCGAACCCCATCGTAAGCTGGAGTTCCCTTACCAGATTCACCAGTTTTAGGGTCTTTCCAGTCGATTGTTCCGGTTGCTAGACCAACAAAATTTTTGACGGTGTTGGGGGTTCGCTCTTCTTCCAAACGAACTACAATTTCACCCAAGGAAGTAATTAAACGAGCGTGCAGCTTGCCATTACCGGGAATATTAATTTCTGGAAAGTTCATTGGATATCCTATTTTAACAAGTGCCAGTATTTGACCGTGCCAATTTTAGATTTTAGATTTTGGATTTTGGATTGGTTGGTACAAGCCTTACCCGTTGTGGGTGGAACAAATCTAAAATCCCCAAACTGCATCCCCTTGTGGGCGCAGTCAATCTAAAATCGCAAATCTAAAATCTAAAATTGTTTGACCTATATAAGTTTATCAGCATTCAAGTTACCCCCTTTAGACATGACAAAAAACCTCAAGGAAGGAAACTTGAGCCAACAAATATTTTACTCAGGCAAATTTATTGCAGGATTACGGCTAAAGAATCCTCTAGGAACTAGCTTAAAGCCAACTTGGTGAACGGGCATCACAGGCCAATCTTCCGATCGCGGAATATGAGTTACGCCCATTGTGTACCATAGCACGATATCTTCACCCATCAAGGGTTCATCGTCGGCAATATATTTTGGTAAACCCTGTCCTGGTTGAGTTTGGTTTGGATAATCGCCCCCAGCATAAAGTTCAGCAGGTTTATATTTTGTTACCCAGACATGATGAGTCGCAAATTCTGCCCGTTGACGGATTTTTGAGCCTTCTACTGGGAAAAAGATGGAGTTTCCACCAGGCATCAGCATATATCCGGATGCAGCCCCTAGTGGATTTTTCTTGTCTGCACTCACAATCATCCATTCCCGACTGCTTTTCATATCCAAATCGCGTACAGCAGCCGTTTCTTTGGTGAGTGGGGTTTCTGCAATTGCGATCGCATTTCCTAATGGATTTTTCTCATCCATCGGTAAAGCTTTCACGTTTATTTCCATCACAGAATTAGCTTGACCATCGACATCGAAATCTAGGCGGTAGTTGAAAAAGTGTTGGTGATTTACTCCAAAGATATTTTTAGCGATTAGCCGACCATAGGAATTATCCTCAGATTGCTTTTCTGCTGCCGTTCCCTGCGCCAGGACGATACCTGTTAACTCATTTTGGACTTCCAAAGTCCCATCTTGGTGAAAAATCCAATTAATGCTGTAATCATAGTTGTCAACGGCCGCAGTCATCGACATCACTAATTCTTGATTGCGACGGACATCATTCCGATGAGTATTGTACTCATAATGTTTCCAAAGTATTCCGTTATCGCGTTCATAGATACCAACAACCCCTGGTATCTTATAAGGTTCTCCCTGCTCATTACCAAATACCGCATCCAGCAAAAGACCATTTTCAGGAATTTCCTTACCTAACTCCATCGTATTTGCTAGCAAACCAAGGTTATATTCCCCAACATCAAATGCATTCCTAAACGACCAAGTGGGATCTGGATCGCCGTAAGGAACTACCATCTCCGATATACTAGCGCGGTATAAAACTGGTCTGACATTTTCGCCGTCGTTGTGTGTAACTTGGTATAGAACCAATCCACTACGGGGATGCATTAAATACCGAAATTTCCAACCTTGCCAGCTAATTTGATTGTCTTTGATCTGGAAACTTTTACCATTAGGTTGGAGAAGTTTTAATGCTTTAGGCGCTGAAAGTAATTTGACCAAGGATTTTACATCATAGTTCCAGTTTTCTTTAGAGAAAGGTACGTTTCCCTTATCAACGAAACTGGCAATTTTACCTGTGTTCAAATTGACCGTTGCTACCACTCCTTCAATGGGACTACCGTAATAATTCCAGTTTTGTCCCTGGTAGTAAGACAAGCTGCGACAAAGACGATTACCTGCCACTTCTT
>CAZZZY010000406.1:0-5932 GCA_964658545.1 uncultured Acetobacteraceae bacterium
ATTCTACACGGGGAGCGAAGCTGACTGAGTACCCCCATGATTCACTGTTATCAGAGGACTTTTTTGTGGATTTATCTCGTATTCCTGCCCAACCGAAACCTGGCCTAATCAACGTTCTGGTTGAAATTACTGGCGGAAGTAAAAATAAATACGAATACGACAAGCAACTAGAAGCTTTTGCTCTAGACCGAGTACTTTATTCCTCGGTACAATACCCTTATGACTACGGCTTTGTACCCAATACTTTGGCTGAAGATGGCGATCCCCTAGATGGTATGGTCATAATTGATGAGCCAACCTTTCCAGGGTGTATTATTGCTGCACGACCGATTGGCTTCTTGGAGATGATTGACGGTGGCGATCGAGATGAAAAAATCCTTTGTGTTCCTGACAAAGATCCGCGCTACACTCAGGTAAAATCCCTGAAAGACTTAGCGCCACACCGTTTAGATGAAATTGCCGAGTTTTTCCGTAGTTATAAAAATTTGGAAAAAAAGGTGACTGAAATTCTCGGTTGGCAAGATGTAGACAAGGTTGCAGCTTTAGTAGAAAAATCCGTCAAAGCTTATAGAGGATAATAGAAGAGTTAGGAGTTAAGAATTATGAATTTTTATTCCTAACTCCTCACTCCTAACTTTAATAAATTTCGCTTGTTACGGATCGCAAAAACTGCCACAAACCCTAAACCAAAATGCAGCGGACTCTCCTTTTGGCAAAAATTCATAATTGCACCCACACGGGGGCGAATATCAACTACGTGGGTAGTATTAGCATCGATGAAATCCTTTTAGAAAAAGCTAGTATCTTACCCTATGAGCAAGTGCAAGTAGTTAATAGTGCCAACGGTCAGCGCTTTATTACCTATGCGATCCCGGCTCCAGCCCATTCAGGAGTAATTGAGTTAAATAGAGGTGCGGCACGTCTAGGCATTATTGGCGATTGCTTGATTATAATGACTTACGGGCAGTTAACTCCAGAAGAGTTAAAAAATTACTCTCCTACGGTAGTCATTGTGGACGAAAAAAACAGGCTGTTGGAAGTTCGGCGCTACGATGACCTGCTCATTAAGGTCTAATTTCAAGGAAAATGTCAAATTTTGAGTTGTCGGATTCCCAGAGCTATATACCTGAAAAGTCTGCTACCCTGCCAAGTAGCCCATCAGGTGAGTTTCTTGTGCAATTCTGGGGTGTACGGGGTTTGATTCCCACCCCAGACACCAGCACCAATCGCTATGGTGGTAATACCGCTTGTGTAGAAATGCATGTAGGTGAGAAACGCTTGATTTTTGATGGCGGTACTGGCTTACGCATACTGGGTAAAACTTGGCAAGAACTACAACAGCCACTACAGGCCCATTTATTTTTTACCAACTGTCAATCAAATCGGATTCAAGGATTTCCCTTTTTTGCTCCCGCATTTATTCTGGAAAATAGCTTCCATATTTACGGCACAGCTGCCTCAAATGGAGCCTCAATCAAACAATGTTTGTACGATCAGATGCTCCAGCCCCACTTTCCTTACCCTTTACAGGTAATGCAGTCAGAATTGCAGTTTTACAATCTGACTCCAGACAGGGAGGTGAAGCTAGATGATGTCACCATTACAACTGCATTAATTAATCAAACTCAGCGCTCAGTTGGCTACCGAGTTACTTGGCAAGATTATAGTGTTGCCTACGTCACGGATTTGCACCAGAATGCCGATCAAGTGGAACGAGAGCGGATTTTAGAGTTTATTAAAGACGTTGACCTGCTGATTGCCAATGCTACTTACACTCCTCCGACCTCTCACAACCATGATTCTGCTGATTTACTCTGGAAAGCTGCGGTGAATGCAGCTCTGAATGCTGGTGTGCAACGGCTAGCTATTTCTCACCATCACCCAGATGACCATGATGATTTTCTTGACCAGGTTCAAGTCGATGTTAAATCTGCTTTTCCTCAAGCAATATTAGCCCATGAAGGTCTAGTTTTAGCTGTTGGTAAGTGATTTAGAGTCGTTGGCACTTTGAAATCAGTGGTAGAGCGATGGCTACAGAGGCAAGCTACGCACAAGCACTGGCTTGTCAGTTTGCTTTTTTGTCGAGATGGGATGATCTGGTGTATTAAGTAAAACGCTTTCGTTGCTAATATTTTCTGCTATCTCAATTTGAGTACGGAGATTTTCATAATGTTTTTTGCCCCGTCGAGTAATTTCTTGGCCGCTAAGTTTAGGGTAAACCATAGCCATTCTCCGCATTCCGGCGCTAATTATTTGTTATCGATATTCTAAGCTAGAATACCCAATTGAAGCGATCGCCCAACCACGGTTGATCTGTCTACTCAATCCAGTCTATGGGAGATGAGCGATGTCTACGACGGGCTATGACGCTCTCTACGAGACGCTAAAAGCGAACGCAGACTCGCTACCGCTACGCTATCGGCGTGGCCCGGTTGGAAAAGCTTCGGGTGATTGAGTTGGATGAATTGGCTTAGGCTGTCCAATCTTCCACGTGAAGATTCTCAATCTGTGCGAAGTCTTTTAGGTTACGGGTGAGCAAAGTTGCTTGATGGGCGATCGCAATTGCAGCAATTTTGAGATCCATTGAACCTAGTCGAGGATAGGATTTGCGAAGATTTTGGAATATCTGTCCTGCTCTTTCATCAAAACTGAGGACAATGATGGTTCGGTAATTAACAAGTTGATTTTCTAATTTGCGATATGCAGCGATTTGCCCTTCTATGGAATCGGCTTTGGCAATGTAACTGAGCCAACCCCGCATTTGTTCCTCGTAAGTCACGATGCTGGTGGCAACTTCATTGGGATTGATACGGGCTATTTTGGCAAGAAGTGGCTGGGCTGAAGCTCCACCTCGGTCAAAGACGCTGATATGGTCGGTATCAAGAAGATACATATCAAATCAAATGTGGAGGGAGGAGTCAGAATCAGGGCGAAGAGATTGACGGTATTCTTGCCCCAATTTCATCGCTTCGTCATAAGCTGGGTCATTGGCAAAAGTACCTAGAATGGTTTGCCACCAAGGAATAGGAGAAACGGGGAGTTGCTGCTTGAGGCGAGCAACCTCGGTTTCTAAAATTGCAAGTCTGGCTTCGATTTCAGGGGTTGACATGGGATTTTTTAATTGTCTGTTGTTTTAATTATGTCATTTCGCCGGACAAAGGGAGATTAGCGATGTCTTCGCCGGGCTATTAGGTGTCGCACTGCGACTGACCAAATGCTAAAATTTCATTAACTCGATTCAATGAACTCGTCATGAAAATCCAACAAATTCTTGATCGTCAAGGTATTGTTCATACCGATCCAGAAATTATGAGCGGAGTTCCTGTATTTGTTGGCACACGGGTTCCCTTACAAACCTTTTTTGATTACCTATTGTAGCGATCGCCTAAGTTCTGTTTAGGGTCATAACCCCAGCCCAATCAAGCGAACAAATGAACTACTAAGCCAAAGGCTGAAACCCTCTCCCAGACTAGAGCCAAAAATTATGCTTCTGGGTTATCGATACCAGTTTATGCGATCGCACATCCAAAACGTTCAATTTATTGCCTCTGGAATTGAGCATTTTTTGGGGGAATATCGCGTAAGTCTGATTGTGTAAGGGTTAATGGGGCGTGTATTTTTGGAGGAAAGTATAGTACAAATGAACGCGTTGAAAGGGCTGGGTCATAACCCTGAGTGGGAAAGGAAGTTTCGCGGCACTGGTAGTCTTAAACCTTTACTACAAGTGATTGGCAGCCTTTATAAAAGAGCCGAAAAATCTAGTTAAAAGCCTAGTACTTACGCACTGTACAAAAGAAGCATCTTGTGTATTAACGTAAATAGGTCGTTTTAGGCTTTTGAAGGGCGCCGCAGACAATGGGACTGAGGTTGGACGAGCTTACATCTACCTAATGTATAACGATTTACACGATCAACCGTTTGGTCTGATGGAGGATGTATATGTGGATGAATCCTATCGAGGTAAAGGAGTAGGTTCAGAACTCGCTAAACAAGTGATTGAGTTAGCCAAGGAAGCAAACTGCTATAAACTCATTGCAACGAGCCGCACCTCTAGACTGCAAGTTCACGAACTGTATCAAAGATTAGGGTTTACTCAACATGGAGTTGAGTTTCGCATCGACTTCTGAAAGCAGCAGATGGCAGCATAACAATCCCGTTGCACACCGACCGTATTAAGTTACACATAAGGGCTAAAAAGTGTAATTGATGACCAAAAGTATTGTAACTCCGTTAGCGTCACCAATGCGTAGGTGTAGCCCGCACTTCTCTACGAGACGCTGCGCGTAGCTTGCTTCTCCGTAGGAGTACGGTAAAGCTCAGTGACCACCGTAGGCATCGTTACCCATCAATTCCAACTTATCAAAAGAGGAAACTAGCAGCACCGGAAACAGCGATGTGCGATCGCAGTTTCTATTCAAAGAGGATGTTTGAAAAGCGACTGGAAGTCGCGGCTACACGAGACTTTACCTACCTCTGTGGGTTAAAAACCTTTATAAACTACACGCGCTTTGGGCACAGCAATGCTATGCCCCATACTATTCCACACAATTAAAATCGGCTATATTGCCCTTAAGAAGCATTTTGCAACTCGGCTGTGCGGATGGAAAGCTGCTGTGTCTGATTACCCCGTTGCACTTTCACCTGTAATACTTGACCGAGACGACTGTCTTCCACAACGCTCTGCAATTGTTCAGCGCTGGTAATAGCTTTACCATCAACTTGCAGAATTACATCCCCGCGCCGAATACCGGCAGATGCGGCTGGAGAATTGGGGACAACTCGCATGACAAAAACACCATTAATTTCTGGTATCTGAATAGGAGAGTTAGGATCGGTGTTATTTTGCTTGGCAAGATCGGGTGTTAAAGTTAGCATTTGCACGCCTAAATAGGGGTGAGCAACTTTGCCATCACGTTGCAGTTGCCCTGCGATCGCTTTAGCTTTATCAATAGGAATAGCAAACCCAATACCCATCGCGTCGGGACGAATGGCTGTGTTAATTCCAATCACTTCACCTTGGCCATTTAATAACGGCCCACCAGAGTTACCAGGGTTAATGGCGGCATCGGTTTGAATAAAGTCTAAGCGTTTATCACTAATGCCGACTTGGGCGCTGGAACGTTTGAGAGTACTGACAATTCCCAAGGTAACGGTGTTATCAAATCCCAAAGGATTACCAACTGCGATCGCCCAATCCCCTACTTGGACATTACTAGAAGAACCCAAGGGCGCAACTGGTAAATCGTTACCAGCGTTAATCTTGACCACTGCCAAATCTGTAACTTCATCAATACCTTGAACTTTGCCTTCAAAGGTGCGGCCATCTTTGAGCCGGACTGTTACTTTATCAGCCTTATCGACCACATGAGCATTAGTCATAACTAACCCGCTCTTGTCAATAATGAAACCTGAGCCTAAACCGCGCAACTGCTCAGAAGGTATTTGTTGGGAGAAACCGTCACCAAAAAACCGCCGGAAAAAGGGGTCTTCCATAAATGGATCGACGCGACGAGTAATTGTCCGCTCAGTATCAATGCGAACAACTGCTGAACCGACACGATTCACTGCTGCTGTGACAAAGCTAGTGCTACCGATCGCAGCCGTAGCTGGTGATTGGCGTTGGGCAATTACTTGTGAAGTATCCCCAGTTACTAGGGGTGCGGGTTCGGCTTGGGAGGGTAACACCTGCAATGTGCTAACCGTCAGCAGAACTCCTAGTGCGATCGCTAAAACATAACTACTGAGTTGATGTATGGAACTGGGTAATTTGAGAAATCGCATAATCACAACCTAATTTATCAGCCTAATTGTTGCTTAGTCGTGACCAAAGAGGCAGGGAAGCAGGGGGAGAAAGATTCGGAAATTTCCTTGGAATCAAGGGTTTCAGAGCCAACACATTTATGTATGGGGTCTTCTCTCCTGCCCCCTGCCC
>CAZZZY010000407.1:0-5927 GCA_964658545.1 uncultured Acetobacteraceae bacterium
ACTTAGTCCACCATTTCATTAATTCGTAGCGAATTCTTGGCGTACCTCTGCGCTTACCAATGGTCCCTCTGCGTTTAAATTTTCCAACTGTCTGATTTATCATACCCATGCTTTCAGCCGGGGGATAAAAGCATGGGGATGATAGAATTGTGACTACTTGATAGTCACCTTGCCGCCAGCTTCTTCGATGCGCTTCTTAGCATCTTCAGCAGCATCCTTAGTAATACCTTCTTTAACTGCCTTGGGCGCAGCTTCTACCAAGTCTTTCGCTTCTTTCAGACCCAAACCGGTCAATTCCCGGACAATCTTCAGCACGGCAATCTTCTTATCAGCTGGGACTGATTCGAGAACCACTTCAAACTCGGTTTGCTCAACAACTTCCTCAACAGGAGCAACAACACCAGGGCCTGCAAATGCTACGCCCACAGGTGCAGCAGCACTCACGCCAAAAGCTTCTTCAATTTGCTTGACTAACTCAGAAGCTTCCAGCAAAGACAGTTGTTTTAGTTGTTCTAAAATTTGATCGGTTGCAGTAGACATTGATATAACTCCTGTAATTTTGATTATTTATTTGTCATGGGTCATTGGTCTTTAACCATAGACTTTTGACTCTTGACTGATGAACCACAAAGTCTATTCAGCAGCAGTTTCAGTGCTGCTATCAGCAACAGTTGCGGTTTCGGTGCTGCTATCTTGTACAGCAGCCGTTTCGGTGCTACTACCACTTTGCTCTTGGTCGGCCACAGCTTGCAAAGCACGAGCCAGCGAACCAGGAACTTCGTTGATCCCCACAGCAATCTTGGTAGCCAAGGCGTTAATAGCCCCAGCAATTTTGGCGATGAGTTGTTCTTTAGATGGCAAGTCTCCCAGTATCTTGACATCAGGTTCTTTAAGTAGACGACCTTCCAAGACACCACCACGAAGTTCTGTCTTCTTGGTGACTTTTTGGAATTCTTGATATGCCTTAATTGCCGATGAAAAATCTTCTTTTACCAGCAAAAAGGCGGAAGCACCATTGAGCAATTCTGACAGGGGTTGCCATTTTTCATCACCTTCAATGGCAATGCCCATCAGGGTGTTCTTTGTCACCTTACAAACAGTGCCACTGGGACGCAGCCGCTGCCGTAAGTCTGTGATTTCCGAAACTGTTAGCCCCTGATAGTCAATTACCAGTGCCAGAGTTGACTCACTCAAAGTTTCTTTGAGGTCAGCTACTATCTCTTTTTTATTTTCTAGTGTTCTACCCATTCCAATCTCACCTCCTTAAAATAATCAGTGATTGCCCTACTTGTACGTTTATTCTCAACCTGAACCCAAACAACAAACCCCAGCTAAATTAGCCGGGGTTGAGTATTAAGACTCCCGATGCCATAGTTATCACACCTTTAGGGGTGGTAATTTTGACAATTAGAGTTTTAACCTCGGCAGGATATTTAAGCTATTAGCACCTGCTGTCTCCGGCTTTGCCTATTTAATTTTGTCTTTTGCCTTTACAAATGACTAATGACTAAAAATTAACCAGCTTCGCTCAGTTTTAAATCTCGTAGGGCGCTGACATCAATTTTAATCGATGGCCCCATTGTGGCTGACACATAAAATGTGCGCCAATAACGACCTTTAGCTCCTGAAGGACGGTTACGGTCAACCGTCTCCTGCAATGCCTTCAGGTTGATTAACAAATCTTCAGACGAGAAGGTTGTCTTACCAAACATAACATGGACAATACCAGTTCGGTCGGCTCGGAATTCTAGTTTACCAGCTTTGAATTCTGCGATCGCACTTCCTAAATCAAATGTCACGGTTCCACCCTTGGGCGATGGCATCAAACCACGCGGCCCAAGCAACTTACCCAACTTTGCCACCTGTGGCATTACATCCGGCGTAGCAATCAGCTTGTCAAAATCCATTCTACCTTTCTGGATTTCGTCAATCAGTTCTTCTGATCCAACTATATCAGCCCCAGCGTTGCTTGCTTCATTTACCTTTTCGCCTCTGGCTATCACCGCCACCCGAACGATTTGTCCTGTACCTTTGGGCAGTGCTACCGTTGTCCGCAACTGTTGGTCTGTATACTTGGGGTCAATTCCCAACCGGATATGCGCTTCCGCTGCTTCAACAAACTTAGCTGTTGCTGTGTCTTTGAGAAGGGCTAAAGCCTCTAAAGGATGATAGTCCTTATCTTCTACTTTTGCTTGTAGCGTCTGTAAACGACGCGATATTTTTGCCATTTTGTTCTCCTGGGGTAATTCCGAAGCTTTGCCTCTCCCCCGATAATTTTTAGTTATGAGTCCTTTGTCATTTTTTGACTAATGACTAATCCGTGACTGTTACACCCATATTTTTAGCCGTTCCTGCCACAATCTTCATTGCCGCGTCGATGTCGTTTGCATTGAGGTCGGGGAGTTTGGTTTGGGCTATTTCTTGCAATTGTGCTTTGGTAATTGACCCAACCTTCTTTTTGTTGGGTTCATTCGAGCCTTTTTCAACTTTCGCCGCTTTCCTAATTAGCACTGATGCTGGTGGCGTTTTGAGGACAAATGTAAAACTCCGGTCCTCAAAAACCGAAATTTCTACAGGTATCACCATTCCAGCTTGATCTGCTGTTTTGGCGTTGTACTCTTTGCAGAACATCATGATGTTAACGCCATGTTGACCCAAGGCGGGCCCGACTGGCGGTGCTGGGTTGGCTTTTCCAGCATTCAAGGCCAGTTTAATGACCGCTACTACTTTCTTCGCCATTTGTATTTAACTCTGTTTCTCTACCTGATTAAATTCCAATTCTACTGGTGTATCCCTGCCAAAAATTGAGAGTAAGGCTTTAAGTTTACTCCGTTCTGGAGATACTTCAATCACCTCGCCTTCAAAGTCTTTGAATGGACCAGAAAGCACCATTATCTTATCACCAGTAGCCATGTCAATTTTGACAACAGCTTCTTGTTCGCTGGTTTGTTTGAATATGCGTTCGACTTCTGAAGAACTCAGTGGTATGGGGTGGACGTGACCGCGACCCTTGCTGCTACCACGTTTTTGTTCTGAACCAACAAAGTTAATTACATGAGAGGTGTTTCGTACCACCTGCCAGGTATCATCATCCATCATCATCCGCACCAGCACATAACCAGGGAAAACTTTTTCTTCTGTATGCTGGCGACTGCCATCTTTGCGGATTTTCACCGATGGCGTTTGCGGAATTTCCACTTGGATAATTTTGTCAGCGACATCGAAAGTTTGAATGCGTTGCTCTAAGTTAGTCTTTACACGTTTTTCACAGCCGGAGGCTACTTGTACTGCATACCAGCGTGTTTCTTTGGACGCTGCTTCTGCCGTTTCTGCTGCTTCCTCTGACTGCAACGTGGAGTTCTGGGGTTCGTCTGTTGCAAAAGTCATCAGAACACCTGTTTTGCTGCCCAACCAAACAATCCATCGACCAAGTATATCAAAGATGCGGAGAGTGCCACCATTAACAACACAGCGGCGGATTCGCTCACTATCTGTTTCCGACTAGGCCAAACTACTTTTTCAAGTTCTTCTTTGGTTCCCTGTATGAAGTTCCCTAAGCTAAACCCATTTGTAGTTTCTGGCAATTCTGCTTCATTTTTTTTGGCCACGACCGTTTATCCCCCGTTTGTTACTCAATTTTAGATTTTGGATTCACCAAAATCCCAAATTCGGTCATCTAGTTTTGCAGTTTCGACTCTATTTTACTTAACTGAAAGCAAAACAACTGCAAACACAATAAGTTTACCCGAAATTATTATCGCTGGCTGCTACCTTAGCAGTTGCGTAATTATTTCGGGCTTTGTTTTTTGCTCTTGAGCGCGCCCTGGAGGACTTGAACCCCCGACATCAGGTTTTGGAGACCTGCGTTCTACCAACTGAACTAAGAGCGCACAGGCTGTTTTTGATTCAGTCATTGCGCTGAACTAAATTTTAGTTTAACGCAACACGCGATTTCTATCATACTTCAATTTTGTCGAGAAAACAAGTCAGCGGCAGATGCCGCTTGAGATTTCTCCCATCCAATTGAAGTCCGAATCACAAAGGGCGGTCAAACCGTTGTTTAATCCGGGTTGCCTTACCTACGCGATCGCGGAGATAATACAGTTTAGCACGGCGTACCTTACCGCGACGTAATACCTTGATGCTGTCAATCCGGGGAGAATGCAACAGAAACACGCGCTCAACGCCTACACCTTGAAAAACCTTACGGACTGTAATAGTTTCGTTGATGCCACCATTGCGCTTGGCAATTACTACTCCCTCGTAGGGTTGTACACGGTATTTTTCGCCTTCTTTAATTTTCACTCCTACTTTAACGGTGTCGCCCACATAAATATCGGGCAAATTAGATTTTAGCTGTTCCGCTTCAATGGAGCGGATAATCTCTTGAGCGCTCATAGTCTTTCTGTCTGCTTAAAAAAAACCCACGATCATCAATCATAAATCGATAATCCTATTTCAGTCTACTTCTACTTATTGGAGATTGTTGACTTTCTCCCAGTCCAGGAGTAGGTTTTTAAATCTTGTACTGCTTTCTCCCAAAGGGAGACGCAAGCGCGAACATCCCTTGCCGGAAGTACGGAATACGGCGCTGTGCGCCTTTTTCTCAAGGGCTTTCAGTATTTTTCCTATAATTTTACTGAGACAAGACCCGATAGATCGAAGCTATATTGCAAAATGCTGTACCACAGGTGTAAATTTATGAAATTTAGCGTCGTCATCAGTACCTATAATCGCTTAAGCTTGCTGCAAAGAGCAATTGAGTCGGCTCGGAACCAAACGATTGAGTGTGAGGTGGTTGTTGCCGATGACTGTTCTTCTGATGACACCCAAACATATCTCACAAGCTTAGGGGACAAGGTTGTTTACCATCGGAATGAAGTGAACCTTGGTCATGCTGCAACGGTAAATGCTGGAGTTGCCAAAGCTAGCGGCGACTGGATTAAGTTTTTAGATGATGATGACTATTTAGCTCCCAACTGCATAGAAGAGATGGCTAAAGCGATCGCACTTCGTCCCGATGCTGTAATTTGTTCTTGTGTGGCGGCTCAGGTGGATAGTAATGAAGTTGAACTCAGTCGCACCCCGCAAGTTGGCCCTGGTTTAGCTTTTTATATCCCACAGGTCGATATTCATTACGGTATGCTCTTAGAGCTTGTACCCTTTGGCACACCTGCACAAGTAGCTTGCCGACGTGATGCTTTTCTACAAACTGGTGGTTGGGACTCTACACTCGATGCTAACTGTGATGACATCGATTCGTGGATTCGGATTGCCCAGTTTGGCGATGCTATTTTCTTCAACCAGTGTCTTGCTTACCGCACTATTTGGCCCGGTGCGTATAATCAAAAGTTTTCTTTATCTCGGCGGTTGGCTACAAATATTTTGATGAAGGAGAAAATTTACACTTTGGTAAATGAGCAACATCGTTCAAAGATTCCCGTCTTTCAAGATATCAAAAATTATCTAAAACTCCATTGGATTTTAGTCGCACTAAAGCAAAAAAATATCAAGAGCTTTGTTTCAATGATAGATCCGTCTATACTTTCTCCTCAGTCTTGGAAGTTTTTGCTAACTGCGGCTTCATCACGCCGCTCTCAGGGACAAAATTCTCAGGTTCGTAAACTTGTATTGATTGAGTCGTAAGCTTACAGTCGTCTTTAAATTTTTGATTTAGTCAAAGTTGAGGGTTGTGCTACGTGTAACCCTCAACTTGTGATGGACGCGGGGCATTGCTGAGTATTGGATCGTCGATCCGATACAAGAGCGAGTGACGGTTATGGAATGGGTAGAGGGTTTTTATGAGGAGAAGGTGTATCTAGGGGATAGCGCGTATCGCTTCACTGGTATTTGTTGATCTAAAGTTGACTGCTGTTCAGGTTTTGCAGGGCTGATGGAAATTTATCCTCACGCTAGTAGGTCACGGC
>CAZZZY010000408.1:0-5922 GCA_964658545.1 uncultured Acetobacteraceae bacterium
TTTTTACTTTTGCCTTGTTGTACTAGTCCCAGTAAAACACTAATGGCTGTAGTTGTTCCAGATACAATGTTGTTCATAATGAAGCAATGATTAATGACTCTAAATATTTGCTACAACTTCCCCAATGTTTCTGATGTCATAGCCACTGATCACCTCATAATTGCGATCGCACTAACCGATATTCCAAGATATTGAGAAACTACAAAAAGCTGTAGCCGACACATTTAATCTGACTGGAAAAAGGTTGTAGCCAAATAGCCTACTTTGACACTCTCTGTAGCTTTAGCCACGGAGATTCTTGGATCTAAGACATAACTTGCCGAAACAGGTTTTCACCAGTCTGAGTAGAGGTTTCATCTCCCCAAGCGGGGAAGAGCGTCTAGCGCAAAGGTTCCTGTATGCCCTACAGTACCCAATCCTCGACTAAGGATAATTCTAGCCGCTAGGTGCGGACTGCGATCGGCATCGCTCTTCGGAGAAAAATTTTTTGGTTTAGAATGGATAGATGAGTTTTTGGAGTTGGATAAGTGCCAGATCAATCAAAGTTTGAATTGAATTTAGATATTGGCAACTATCATTAACTCAATGAGCATCATTGCTGTCCTACTAGAATAGTTGGCAATATTCTCCAGATGAATAACAATGTGAACGTTTTCCCAAGTAATGTCTCAGATATTCTAAGAATTGCGAAAACTGCCGCATTGCTATTTGCAGCCAGCGTCGCTGGTTTCCTGTTGGACTGGCTGCATGCCTCCCTTGGCTGGCTACTTGGTCCATTGGTTGTGGGGATTGTCTATGCTATGAGTCAAAAAAGCCCTCAACCGATGTCTCCAGCCTTTTCAATTATTGGACAGGCAGTTCTTGGTATTTCGGTTGCCACCCAATTCTCCTGGGATAGTGTGACTATGATGTCAACCTATGCGATACCGTTACTTGTTTGTATTGCGATCACAAGTAGTGCGAGTATCCTCAATGGTTACCTTCTCAGCCGCTTAAGTGGACTGGATTGGTCAACTGCACTTTTAGCGTCTATCCCCTGCATCATCCCTAGTCTGATTACATTGAGTGAGGAAGTCGGTGCTGATGCGATCGCCGTTGCGATTCTCCAGTACCTGCGTAGTATACTGATTATTGTGGTAGTTCCACTTGCAGTTGGTTTATTCGTTCCAGGTGTTTACTTAGATTCGCATTTGACTGCGATCGCAACACTGCCTGCAACGAGTAGTACGCCAATACAAATGTCTTTGAATTTACTCATTATCGTTGCGTGCGTCGGCTTGGGTGTGTGGTTGGGTAGCCAAATCCACTTTCCTGCTTCCACATTTTTCGCACCTTTGTTTGTAGGATTACTCGCCTGTTGGACACTGCCGTACAATATACAGGTTCCCGATATAATCTTTGACAGCGCATTGCTATTTATCGGTTTCGCTACAGGTTTGCAGTTAAACTTGCAAGGTATTCGTCGCCTGGTGAAAGCAGTTTTGATTGAAGTTGTTTTGGCGCTGTTGCTGATTGTAGTTTGCTCGGTAGTCGGATACGAGTTTCATTTAGTTACGAACATTGATCCGATAACCGCTATACTCGGCTCAATGCCTACAGGAACACAAGCGATGGTTGCCAGCACTGTTCATTTCGGTGGCGATACTGGCGTGGTTGTGTCGATGCATACGATCAGAATGTTCGTTATTCTGGGGCTACGTTCACTATTAGTTGCTCCCCTGCTTAGATATGAGCTATCTCCTAAAGATTCCCAGCTTGTTGGCAGCTTTATTGATAATGGGCGCAGTGGAGAGAAGACTTTAGATGAGTTTTCTTAGCTCGACTTTATCCGCTAAAAACCGTCATAAAATCTTAATTAAATTCAACTCCGATGAATAGGAGGGCAGGTAAAAAATGGTAATATCACTAAAGTTCTTGACTGAGCTGATGCCGATCCAATTCCAGAAACTCAGCAGTCCACTCTAGAGGTATGTCAAGGAACTTATTTCCTATTGTGATGCAACTGTCCAGAAATGGTGTTTCCACTCCTGCGAGGCGAGCTAAAACTTGTAGGGGAAAACAGCCATAAGGCAAATCCTCAACCAAATAGCGGTGATGAGGGTTATACAGCGTCGTACTGGAGTAAGCTCTAACCTGCTGCATATGTTCATAAAGGGATGATCCAGTGGTTCCGTATGCGATTTGATAGTGGCTTTTGATATCAATTAAGTTGAGGATTCCCAGTGCTTCACCCACTGCTATGCGATCGCGATCTAGGTGGTCAATGAGTCCAACAGTACGGGAACCAACGTTATGATAGGGGTTGTAATCCTCACCAGATTCCCATCTAGCTAATGAAACCAGAAGCAGAGGAAGGTGGATAATGTCATTAACTTTATTGAGATTAATTTCTAAAACCGAAGCCGCAGCCCATAAATTACTAAACACAGCTTGGTAAGCAGTCACAATCCGATTTGTCATGGTTCGGTTTTGAGCTGCCACAAAGAACTTGTTGGTAAGCGTGCTAATCCTGATTTGATCCTCCGTATTACCGCGACTAACGAACGGAGTATTGTTGACATCAGCCACGGCCGGCAACTCTTCCTTAGCTATTCCCAGTCTCTGGAGTACCTTACAAAAAACCCGACCTGCAAAGCGACTAGCACAGAAAACCAGAATGTTCATTTGAGGATTGACATATTCAGCTAGAATCCTGGCATAGGGTTCGATGTCTTGACCGCGACAACAGATTACCACGTTCTGTGGTAGTCTACCACCATTTAGTGCCGCCAACTCAGAAATGTTATTAGAACAAGCTGCAACTGGATAACTTCCGGGAGAGACTGCTCCAATTGAGTGAATGGTTTTTGTCTGGGCAAGAATGGAAGAACGGCGAGAGAAAAGGTAAACAGTATAGCCTTGCTTACTCAAATAGACAGCTGTCCCTAAGCCAATGTGTCCTCTCCCTACAACCAAATAGCTAGTCTGTAGCATCTGCCTATTAGTTTATCTGAAAACCATAAACAAGGATATCTTAAATTTACCATTTGCATAAGAATTTTGTCTGGGCCTTGCTGAATCCAGTGTGAATTATGCCCTCGCCTCAAGGCTACAAGCGTTGTGCCCCTGCATCGGCACATAACCATATTTAAGATCATAACTACAAATTCTGATTCTGACGAAACACATCAGCAATCAATAGACCCGTCCTAAAATTAAATTCCCGTAAAGATAGGATATACAATTTTATTTTTATAAGTACTAATATTAACCACATATAGCTTTTGCGGATTGTATAGAATAATAAATTGTGTTGAAGCTAAAAATTTGAAAATCATATTTTTTGTCTCTAAACTATCATCAACTATCCCAAACCCTGATTGTTACGTTGAGCGAAGACAAGAGTCTAAACCTTTCTATCACCCTTATTATTGGGCAGTTTTCACCTGTTCCGGGTTAAATTAATAAGGGAGCATCTCACTTTTGCAAATATAGGTGTAAGTGAGTATTTATAAAGTAAAAATAAAATTCTTGTAGGGTGTGTTAGGCGCATACTTCGATATGATTTGTCATAAAATACCCCTCCTCGCTGATGAGAAGGGGCAGTTTTAGCAGAAGCCAAAACGGGGCTAACATTCAACTAAATTGTTCAAGAATTCCGCCACCTAACACTTTTTCCCCGTCGTACCATACCGCCGCTTGTCCGGGGGTGATGCTGAATTGAGGTTCATCAAATACCAAACGCACACGAGAATTTTCCAACGGAATTACCGTCACTGGTGTAGGGGTTGAACGATAGCGAATTTGTACTTCGGCATGAATTGGGGTCGATGGTTCAGCAATGGAAACCCAGTTTACCCGTCCGACAGTACATTCTGGCTGAGTTACCTTAGTGCGATCGCCTACTACCACTTTATTATTTGCCGCATCTAATTCAATCACATATAGCGGTTCGGCAGCGGCAATCCCCAAGCCTTTGCGCTGACCAATGGTGTAGTGATGGACACCATCATGCTGTCCCAAAACTTTGCCTGTGACATCTACTATATCGCCTGTTTTAGGAGCTAAATATTTATCCAAAAATGCCCGCATGGAACCGTTACTTTCCACTAAGCATAAGTCTTGACTTTCTGGCTTATCAGCAGTTTTTAGCCCGTATTCGGTAGCAATGCGGCGTGTATCAGTTTTTTCTAGTTCGCCCAGAGGAAATATAGTTGCTGCAAGTAAATCTTGAGACAAATCATAGAGGAAGTATGACTGGTCTTTATTGCGGTCAACAGCCCTTAATAACTGGTAACGTCTGGTTGCTTCGTCATAACTAATTCGGGCATAATGACCAGTGGCAATGCGATCGCACCCTAATTGTTCATGGGCATACTGCACCATTGGCCCAAACTTCACCGTTTTATTGCACTGAGAGCAAGGCAAAGGCGTGATCCCAGCACTGTAACCTGTTACCAGATAATCGACAATATGCGTCTGAAAGAGATCCCGAATATCCACAACCTGATGGGGAACGCCCAGTTGTTCACAGAGATCAGCCGCGTCGATCATACCTTCAGAGCAACATTGACCTTTGCCTTTCATTAGCCAAAGAGTCAAACCAATCACTTCATAGCCCTGATGGTGCAGGATAGCTGCGGCGGTGGAACTGTCAACGCCACCAGAAAGACCAACGACGACTTTTTTCATACAAAACACGACACGATATGCGTGGTTGTCCAATTGTAGCACACACTCTTCAAAGCCTTGCTACCAAAGCACTTCGGTTTGAAAGTCACTGAATCAGCGATCGCTATTCACTCCCCCACCACCCTTATCTAAGATTTGCCACGCAGATGAGCTAATTTTGCGTTAACGCTATATAGTTGCTACAACAGTGAACTAATTAGTTCCTGATGGAAATTCCTTAGAAATACTTTGACTACTTTTTAACTACTATGTCGAGAGAAATACCAAGTCAATTTATCCCATTTCAGATGCTGCGCCGAAGTTCTGAGGGTTGGAAGCCCACTATCAGACTTCTCCCCTTGTTAGTGGGAGGATGGTTAGTGCTGATTCCCAACTCTACCCCGGCACAAGCACAAATCCACAACAACGTGCTATTGGCTCAAGAAACTTTACCACCACCGCCAATTCCCTTTGATCAACAGCCATCACCACAGTTACAACCAGTTCAAGATAATCAACTTGAGCAGAATTTTCAGCCCTCTCAACCATTACAAAACAATCAATTTGAGCAAAACTTTCAGCCCTCTCAACCTACACAGTTTAGTCAATATAACCAGAACTTTGAGCGCTACTTAGTTTACGTAGATGGTAGTGATTTCCAGACGCTACAAGCAATCCGTCAGATTGAACCCAGTGCTTACATTCGCCAGTACCAAGGACGGAATGTAATTCAGTCAGGTGTTTTTAACAGAGTATCTAACGCCCAACAACGGGTAAGTGAGTTACAATCACGAGGTATATATAATGCCCGGATTATCAGCTTCGCTAACGGACAAGAAATAGAGACGGGTAATAGAGGCTTTGTAGGCGATCGCAGTAATATAAATCCTATCAGGCAAGCCTCTAGATATTATGTCGCCATTCCCACCACTCCAGAACAGTTACCTGCGATCGCAGAACAAATTAGGCAGAATCTAGCCCGATTTAGGCAAGATTTAGGACGATTTGGCGGAGTCCTCGAAAGGACGCAACCACGAGGACCACACGTAGCAGTAGGGCCTTTCTACGATCGATTCCAAGCTGAGGAATGGAATAAGTATCTGCGAAATATAGGATACCAGAATGCCAGGGTTTACTATGGAAAATGAAGAAATCAATCAATTTGGGATTTGGGATTTGGGATTGAAGGAGAAATCTTAAATCTCAAATCCCAAACTCCTTTAATATCTATTTTGGGTAGTGGTATGGAAGTAGTGATTTCCTGAGACTTAC
>CAZZZY010000409.1:0-5921 GCA_964658545.1 uncultured Acetobacteraceae bacterium
TAGAGCAAAACGAACTAACTCTGTACGGCTATTAGTACCAGTTTTACTAAACAAACGGCTAACGTATTTTTCTACATTGCGAACGCTGGTTTCCAAGCGACGGGCGATTTCTTTGTTCATCAACCCTTCAGCGACCAAGTTTAGAACACTTTGTTCTCTAGGAGTCAAATCAATTTTGAAAGGGGCTGGCGATTGGGAAATGGCATTTCTTTGAGTTAACAACGCCTTAATTTGGGCAATCTGATTAGCTAGTTCAGCAAGATCAGGCGTTTCAGCATCATCTCCCGTAGTTGCAGCCCTAGCAGCGCGGCGGGCTAGCAAATTTTCGACTATGGCCACTAACTCATCTGGATCAAATGGTTTGGGTAGATAGGCATCAACACCAGCATGATAGCCTTGGATGCGATCGCCTGTCATACCCTTAGCAGTTAAAAATACTACCGGTAGGGCTTGGAAACGAGGGTCTTCCCGCAATTGCTTGAGGAACTGATAGCCATCCACCTGGGGCATCATCACATCGGAAATCACTAAATCAGGTGTATTCATCTGCATCCATTCCCAACCTTCAAGGGCGTTACTGGCGACTTGAACGCTGAAACCGCTCTCTTGCAAATAGTCTTTCACGGCTTCCCGTATCCCTGGTTCATCATCCACCAGTAACAATTGTGCTGACATTTAAAATTTCCTTGAGTTTTCCTTTTTCCAATTTAGCGAAAGTTGACAGCCATTGAACAAAAGGGATAAGGGAAAACTCATTGCTTCCTAACACCATTAACAATTCGTAATTACGTTACGGGTGGGGTCTAAATCCCCAGCCGTAACGGTACGACCTTTCTTAGGTCGGTGACTACATATTTTGTATTTCGTGTCAATGCGTAAGTCCTAAATATCTCTTTTTGCACTTTCAGTTTATAAAAGTTCCTTAATTGAAGCATTCTTGACTTTTGTAAAACTCATAAAAGTTCCTTGACTATTTGTTCCAAAAAATTAGCCAATACACGGAAATTACCGTATATATCGCTAGATTCTAGCTGTAGCTAAGGTGTTGACTCCAGTGATAATACTGATGTCTTATAGAGTAAAATCAAGATTTATTGAGAACCGCTATAATTCCATCACAGAGATTGCGATCGCTCAAATTTTATCCGCTCACCATATCCCTTCAAATTATACAAGTGACATAAAATTTACATAATATTGACATATACTTAATTAAATATCAAAATAAGATAAGAGACTGAAGATCATCAAATACCAATTAATCTCTCTCATTCAATCCAAATGTGAGATACCAGTTTGGTGATGTTTCTGCAAGAAAATATTAATCCAATTGGGTAATAAATTTTCGTAATTTCAAATCATAATATATGTTTCTATGAAAATAACATATCTTCTTCAGCGCTTACAGCTAGGCTTAAAGAATAAGTGGTGGTTGTTGAATTACAAATTTCGAGAACTCCTGATTCAACTACAGTACTACTGGCTTCTATATCAAGGTAGTAAACTACTAAATATTAACCAGAAATCAGTAATTGTATTTTCTCCTCATCAAGATGATGAAGCACTAGGTTGCGGGGGTATGATTGCCCTCAAGCGAGAACAAGGAATACCGATTAAAGTTGTTTTTGTGACAGATGGAGGGGGTTCTCATCGAGGTCATAACAAGATTACCCGTTCAGAAATTGTTGAAATTCGTAGAGAAGAAGCGCTAGCAGCTTTGAAAATTTTAGGAGTGGAATCAACAGATGTTCATTTTCTTGATAAATGCGATGGCGCATTATCCAAAATGACCGAAGTTGAACAACAGCAAACCATTGAAGAAATGGCGCAATTATTACGCAATTTTCAACCACAAGAGGTGTACGTTACTCACAAACAGGATCGCAGTCCAGATCATGAAACTACTTATCAATTAGTTAAAGCTGCTATTGCTAAAGCAGAAGTGACAGCAGAACTGTGGCAATATGCTATCTGGTTGCTTTGGAAGTCTTTATTGTTTAGCAGTCTAAAATTTGATGAATTGTTAGGCGCTCATCGAGTTGCAATTCATCAAGTGCAATCGAAGAAAAAGCAGGCTATTGAAACTTACCGTTCTCAATATTTACCTATAGATGCTGAATCGAGTGCCGTACTTCCCCCTGGTTTCCTCTGGCGGTTCTTCTTGCCTTATGAGGTTTTTTTCAAATCAGACTCCGGTCAGGAGTAGAAAAGGCTTTTTATCTTGCTTGTAGATAAAAATATTGTACCTCACTCAAGAAAGCAAACAGAAAGGGTTTGAATTCACCTTTACCCCTTGCTATTTAACATTTTTCCAGACCAGAAGAGAGATTGCTAGATTTAGCCGAAAAGTATTAGTACCTCACTAACTTGGAATCGGTTGTCTTAACTAATTAAGTCCTTTCCCATTTTCAAACTTTTACTCTCAAATCCTAAAATTATGAGTCAACAACAATTCTGTTTTTGTACTTTAGCGCTAGGCAAAGTGTATCGAGAGCTAGCTGGTTTATTAGCAAAAGACCTAGAACTATATTCACCTAACACGACTTTGATAATTCTCACTGATCAACCCCAAGAGTTCAGCAAATATTCTCAAGTTTTAGCATTTCAGCATCAGCAGCAGGGTGTTAAGTGTTACCACGACAAAAGATTTGCCATTGCTAAGGCATTATCTCTATTTAATTCATGTATATTCGTTGATTCAGATATGCGAATCTTGGCACCAGTAGCAGAAAATATGGAATGGCTTTTAGAGCCGGGGATAAGTGCTAGGGCTTGTATGGATATGCCGAAAAAGTTTGCCAAGGCTTTGACAAAAACTGACAAGAATTTCTCTAGAGAAATTGAAGTAATTAAAAAAGCAGCACAATTTTTAAATTTAGATCCAGAATGTGAGAATGTTACCTTTGTCCATGAATATTTGTTTTCTGTCACCAAGTCAGCAGGGAAAGAAATTGAATTTTTAGAAACATGGGGAATTCTTGCCAAATATTTTGAGCTAAACGGAGTTTATGAAGGCGAAGGCAATGCCATAGGTCTAGCTGCCTATAAAGCAGGGCTGCCAGTGAGATGGAGTGAGATGTCAGGTATTTCGTTTTTCAATAACAAAACCGAACTGATTAGAATTCAAAAGGGACAGTCAAATATGGATGAAATGTCGAAGTATTTTGAAGAACACGGAAGAATTGCACATCCTAAACGCTCTATCCTGGAGAAAATTGTATTTAAAGTTACCAAAGCCATAATGCATCTTTATAGAGCCATAAAGTACAGAGTCGTTACTTCAGGCACTTACCAGCAATGAATCAATTCAAAATTCAAAATGACGCTCTCTACGAGACGCTACCGCGAACGCGCCACTTGCGGGCGTTCGCGTAGCGGGACGAAGTGTCAATAATATCCTGGACAATAATGTGCAACTTTGTACAGGATTGTTGATTATTTTGTATGCTTAGGACAATCTATTTATACCATTCCACGCGCAAAAGCTTTGAGGAGTACTAATGGGCAAAAAACTTATCTGTTGGGTAACTTTGGGAATAAGTGCTTCCTGTTTAAGTTTGCCAGTACTTGCCTCAGCATTAAAAGAAAGTTCTTTAGGGAAAAACGGGATTGATGCTCTTGTATTACATCAAGCGCCGTACAATTTAATCGGTCGCAAGATAGCCATAGGTCAGGTGGAAATTGGCCGTCCAGGAATGTTCGGTTGGGATAAAGCCGTGTCTAAAAATCGTGCTGTATCACCAGCTGGAGTGTTTTTACGTGATGGACGGGCTAAGTCAAATAAGAATGTAGATCCCCATGCCTACAATGTGGCGGCAGTAATGGTGAGTACAGACAAAGCCTTGCCGGGAGTAGCCCCAGGAGCGCGACTGTATTCAGATGCCGTCGGTGATATCAAAAAAATGGGGCAGCCACAAGAGTGCTTATCGGCACAATACATCGCCTTGCAAAACGGTGGTGATGTTCGCGCTATCAATTTCAGCTTTGGTGAACCGCTAGATCGTGACCCACGACCAGAAGCTGTTTTAGATGGTAATGCCTTACTAACATTATGTGTTGACTGGTCTAGTCGCGTTCATGATGCTTTATATGTAATTTCAGGCAACCAAGGCAAAGGAGGGATTTCAATTCCGACCGACAACTACAACGGAGTGAACGTGGCTTTTTCATCCCAAAAAAAAGGAATTTATAACAAAGTAGCTGTTGACAATTTGGCAGGTGATGGCACAGGAGTAAGTAGTCGCTTAATTGGGAAAGAGTTTGATATTGGAGGTCGGCACTCTATTAGTTTAGTAGCGCCAGGTAGTAATATCGATTTAATCAATCCAGATGGTCAGGTAAATCCAGGTTCAGGGACAAGTTTTGCTGCACCTCATGTTACGGGCACTGTTGCCTTGTTACAGGAATTTGGCGATCGACAACTGCGGAAAAAACAACCCCATTGGAGCGTTGCTTCCCGACATCACCAAGTCATGAAAGCTGTATTGCTCAACTCAGCAGACAAAATTCAAGATAATGGTGATGGCTTACGCTTAGGAATGACGAAAACGCTGATTGATAAACAGGATAAAAACTGGTTGGCGACTGACGCATATAAAGATCCAAAAATTTCTTTGGATGCTCAAATGGGAGCGGGTCATTTAAACGCATTTCGAGCCTATCAACAATTTAGTCCCGGTCAATGGCAACCATCTGATGCTGTGCCTGCTATTGGCTGGGATTATCGCACAGTTAACGCTGGAGCATCTGTAGAATATACATTAGCTAAACCATTAAAACCAAGTAGTTTTATTGCTATTACTCTGACTTGGGATCGCCTAGTAGAATTAAACGATTTCAATCACAACCAGCAGTATGATATTGGAGATAACTTTCGCGATCGCGGGTTGAATAATCTCGACCTCTACTTGGTAAAAACTAATGCCAAGAGTGACGATGTAGGTGTAGTTTGTTCCTCAATTAGCGAAGTTGACAGTGTTCAACATATATTTTGCCCTGTCCCGACTCAAGGGAATTATAAAATCCGAGTTCATTTTCGCCATCAGGTAAATGAATCAACTCAACCTTATGCTTTAGCTTGGTGGAGTGTACCTGTTAATTAAAGAGTTTTTCAGTTTCCATCGCATGACTTTTAGTCATGCGATGTTCAATAACTACTATCTTTCTTCGATCATGAAATGGAGTGTTCGCAATAGCTTTGCGTAGTAAAGAAAAGCAATCGCAAAAGTCTAAATTTTGCGATCGCTTCTATTCATTTCATTTTATTACGCTCCCAAGGACTATAAATATTTATTTATGTCCCCCTACTTAACGATGCTCATACCAATGTCTCTCACGCCATTCACGACGTTCATGTTCTCTACGTCGCCATTCACGACGTTGACGTTCTTCACGCTCCCTACGTATAAATGCCAGTCTCGCTTGTTCTCGTTCGCGCCACTCATGTCGGTCATTGTTTCCAAAAATGAATTCTACTTGAGCCGATGCACGCTCTGCTAAAACACTCGAAGTTAGCAAAACACCTAACAAACAAGATGAGAGAATTCTTTTCATGTTCATAAAGACATACCTTTGATCGAACTAGAAATCTATAGTTTTAGACTTCTTTCTTTCACAAAAGGTTCATTTTTGGTAAGTAAAAGACCGTAGCAGCAAAATAGTATGGCATAAGTATCAAGAGGTATTCGTGAAATTTTAAGACAAGATTACTGTTTTAGTAAGTAAATACACTGGAATGATTGTTCTCAATGAAGCTATGATAACTAAAGCTTACGCATCGACAGGAAATATTAAATATGGATATTTTGAAAACCATCAGAATAACTGAATTCTTCTTCAATGGTATTGAGCGGGTAAGGGTTGAGAGCATTGGTGTCTACTTTTGCCACAGATGGCTTATTTGCTGGCTTTCATACCCGCCT
>CAZZZY010000410.1:0-5916 GCA_964658545.1 uncultured Acetobacteraceae bacterium
AATGTTGGAGCTACAACCATGCATCTGGCAGCAGAAAAACTAGAACAACTAGCTTCCAATCAAGAGCGTCGAGGTACTAATAACTTAATTTCCGAGTTAGAAGAGTTTGTTAAACGCATCCAAGAATTTTTGACCTGTCAAGATAATAACGCAAAAATCTGAAAAAATAATAATATTTATCAATAAATCACAAGTGACAATTTTTTATGAGTAAGCATGAAAAATACCTATTCTCCATTTCTCATTACCAATTTATTCTTTTTAAGATAGAACTTGTGAACAACTGGGAATAATAACTTTGATGTAAGTAAACGTGAGTTCGACGGCTGATGTAGTAACCGCCTAATTAGCGCCAATATTGAAACCTCTCCCTGGTTTTACTACGCAAAACCGTCCCTCTCCGAGTCGGAGAGGGACAGGCTTGAACTTTAGTTCAAGGCAGGGAGAGGTTTGTCGAACTCACGTTAAGTAAGTAGGTTCGGTGAGTTAGCTGCATCCTCTGCTGAGAATGTTTAGCCTAAATGCCAGTTAAATCCATACCTCTTATCCCTAATAGATTTCCGAAAAGTGAGGTTTTCCTAATGAGTCAGATGAGTAAAGACGATGTCCGAGAAAGGCTTGGCAATATTGATCAGATCCGCGATATTATTTTGGGAACACAGCTAAGAGAGTATGAAAATCGATTTAGCAAGCTGGAGTCAGACATATCTCTGTTACAACAACAGATGCGATCGCATATCGAACAACTCAAGTCCAACTTTTCGGCAGAACTAAAAACAGGGTTTGAGGCACTAGATAAAAAGCTGAAGTCACTCAACCTGACAACTCAAGAAGATACTCTTGACTTACGGCAACAGGTTGACAGACTCAACAAAAAATTCTCTAGCAGTGTCCAGTCCCTTGATGAAACATTAGATAACCAAACTACCTCGATTCGAGATGAAATATTTCAGACTAAAGTCCAATTACAAGATGATGTCACGACGTTACGGGATCTGATTTTAGAAGAAATAGATCGACGCTTCTCGCAGTTAACAGACACTAAAGTTTCTAAAGACGATATGGCGGAAACTTTATTTGCCTTGGGAATGCGCCTAAAAGAAACTGAATTTATTCCTAAGTTACGAGAAGCAGTCGATGAACGCAGCGACAACTATACTGCTATACCGCTTCTAGAAACTACAAAGTTGTCTAAAGTATTAACTCACTCTAACAGTACCGCCGAATTACATCCCTAATCAACTCAGGAGACAAAGGAAGATGAGGGAGACAATTTTTCACTCCTAACTCCTAATTCAACACTTTTAAAGACGAGACTTACTGATATGACTCAGGTGGAAAATTCGATTTCTCAATCTGTTGATTTCAAGCCAGAAGAAGCTGTACAAATTGACAATTTAGTCCATTTACTAGTTGAACTCAAAATTATCGAATCACCTGAGCCATCTTTTTCTCTATTTCCATTGGAAACTAATTATAGTAATGAGTTTGTTACAGCAGACATTGAAGCATTGCAACTCGCCCCGGTGACAATAGAAGTATGTGAGGCTTATTTAGAGTCTGCTTTTAATTCTCGTCAAAATACACCTAAATCAGCAAAAATTTTTGAAGAAGAATTAGAAAACTCTATTGATATACTTACAAAATTTGAGGAAAATATAGAAAACTCAGAGGATGCATTACAAAAATTAAAAGATATATTAGTCGGATATGAGTTAGCAGAAATAACCAACATCATAGCTAAATTTGAACAAAATTTAATAAAAATTGAGCATCAAATTTACGACCCTAAAGAACTAATCAATTTACTCCTGCCGTGTATTTCTGAGCTTTTAAGACTGAAGATTGTAGAGTCTAGAGAGGAAATTGTACAGATAATTGCCCCTATTATTGATCAGACTATCCGCAGTCGCACTGAACAGAATAGAACTAGCATGAGTCAGGCGATCGCACCAGCTATTCCCCTAGCTATTACTCAGCAGATTATTGTTGCTCCAGAGGAAGTTTCAGATGCGATCGCTCCTGCAATGGGACGAGCCATAAAAAAGCAAATTGAAATTGAACAGAATATTGTTGTGGATGCACTCTACCCAATTATTGGTAGTACCATAGCCAAATATATGGCAGAGACAATCCGTGCCATTAACCGACAAGTTGAAGAAACCCTTAGCGTTGAAGGGATCAAACGTAAAATTCGTGCCAAATTACAGGGAGTTTCCGAAGCAGAATTAATTCTTAAAGAAGCTTTACCATTTACAATTAAAGCCATTTTCTTGATTCATAAAGCATCTGGTTTAGTTATCTCAGATATTCAGGGCTCTGATGCACAACAGCTAGAGGCTGAAATGGTAGCAGGAATGCTAACGGCGATTCGCAGTTTTGCCAATGATTGCATCAATCAATCTGGAAGCGTGACGGAATTAGATGCAATTGAATATGGTACATCCAAAATCATATTAGAAGTTGCAGGTTACTGTTATTTAGCAATCGTTTTACAAGGAGAAAGTAGCAAAAAATTTATTTTAAAAATGCGGCAAACTTTTAGTCAAATAGTTAAGAAATATGGCAATTTAATTGAGCAATATGATGGCAATCCAGATACAATTCCTGTTGAAGTTCATACAGTTTTAGAAGAACTAAAAGGTACAGATATTCAGCAGGAAAAGAAACAAAATCAATTATCACCGTTACTGATATTAGGCTTAACAGTTATCAGCACCATTTTCATTCCTTGGGGCATTTGGCAACACCATAATGGAGTGATCCGTTCTATTGAAAGTAAAACTTCGTTGGCTCTAACTTCTGTTCCAGAACTAGCCGTATATCGAATCAGCGTGCAGGTAGAACACAATAAACTAAAATTAACAGGACTTTTACCTAATCAACCTCTTCGCCAGAAAGCCGAACAAATTGTCAAAATAACCTCCCCTAATTGGTTAATTGACAATCAAATTTTATTAGTAGAAGTACCAGCAGATCCTGTATTAACTGCTGCCGAAGTCAAACGAGTCACAGCAGTTTTGAATCAAACGGATGGTACAGCTATTTCTGCTCAATATAGTGCTAGTAAAGTAGTTGTTGAAGGTGCTGTCAACCGGATTGCAGATGCTCAAATTATTGCTCATGCATTTGAGCAAATTCCAGGCGTAAAATTCGTATCCAGCGCGGTACAAGTACAACCTCTGCGAATTGAAGTTCGATTTTACTTTCAACCCAACTCAGCGAATTTAATCAAAGCGAATTTAGGGTATAAGGTTCAACAGGTCAAATCTTTTCTCAATCAGCACCCAAATCAATATTTAAAAATTATTGGTTACAGTTATGACTATACTGGTACAAGCACATCTCAAAAATTGGCACTTACGCGAGCAAAAGCTGTACAACAAGCACTGATTGAATTAGGTATTGAGCCATCTCGTTTACAGGTTATTGGTAGGACAAATTTACCACCAGGAATTGATGCAACTCATCCCTTATGGTTAAGCCGTTGTGTAGTTCTAGAAGCAATAAACAAGCCATTTTAAGTTGAAAATAGCTCTGGTTCATATTAAGATACTACCTAATTTTATGTCTACAATTTCTAAAAAAATCTGCTTATTTGGTGATTTTGGTGTTGGCAAAACTAGTTTAATTCGCCAATTTGTAGAATGTCAATTTAGTGATGAATATCTTTCGACTGTAGGGGTAAAAATTTCTCGTAAATTAGTGAATGTTTTTACGAAAGACCTGAATGATGGGCAAAATTTACAGTTGCTAATTTGGGATATTGAAGGCAGTAATAAGTTTAAGGCAGTTGCTCAAAACTATTTTCAAGGTTCTAAAGGTGCTGTGATAGTTGGTGATGTAACCCAACCAGAAACGCTCAATCATATCCGGGAACATATTCAAACTTTTTTAGCTGTTAATCCTAAAAGCTATATTGTTGTTGCACTAAACAAATCAGATATGATTGCGGCCGAATATTTAGAAAAGATCCGCCAAATGTATCAATTTACCGATAAAAATAATATATTAGATACCTATATAACTTCAGCTAAAACTGGCCATAATGTTGATGAAATATTTCAAGCTTTAGCCACTCGTTTAATTTAGTAAAATGAACTCATTGTTGATAAACATATTATCTCTATGTCGGATTGAATATTTGATAATTGATGAAAAATTTAAGATTTTAGAGATATCTGTTGGACTAAATAATTTTGCCAACATTCCTGATGAAGTCAAGCAAGGTGAGGATGTTCGGATTGCGTTTCCAGAATTAGAGGGACTTGAAGATATTTTTGATGCCATTCGGCAGGGTGAGCAAGATAACTTTGAATTAAAGGGGATTATGCGCTCACAAAATACGGCTTCTCCTTTGTATATTGATATTAGGATTACGAAGAATATACAAAATAATTATTCTAGCAATCCACTCATCATTCTTGTGGAAGATTCAACAGAAAGGATGGTTCTTGAGCAATCTTTGTTTCAAGGTGCAAATGAAGCCAATCTTTTGTTACGTAACTTAAAGGCTTCTAAACAATATATTGACCAAATTGTGACATCAATGGCAGATGCATTGTTGGTAACAACGCTGTCAGGGAAGATAAAAAAACTGAATCCTGCCGCACAAGTATTGTTAGAATATGACGAAACAGAACTCATCGGTCAACCTATCGCCAAAGTTCTTAGAGAAGTCAATAGCCATAAATTAGAAATAGAAAATATTGAAAGTATTGAGATTTTCCAAAATCAAGACATAAATCCTTTAGTCAAAGAGATAGAAACCGTTTGCTATACCAAAAATGGTAAAACAATTCCCGTAGCTTTTTCATGCTCAATTGTTAAGACAGAAATTGAGCATTTCCAAGGTTATGTTTACATTTTGCGAGACATGACTGAACGCAAGCAGGCAGAGCTTGCTAAACAAGAATTTTTAGCGATGATTAGCCATGAAATTCGGACTCCGATCGCATCGGTAATTGGTATAGCCAGTTTGTTACTAGATAGTGGATTGACTGCTTACCAGAAAGACTTTGTTGAAATCATTTACGCCAGTGGAAATTCGTTACTCAAAATTATTAACGATTTTCTTGATTTCTCTAAAATACAATCGGGCAACTTG
Source organism: uncultured Acetobacteraceae bacterium (assembly GCA_964658545.1). Taxonomy (GTDB): domain Bacteria; phylum Cyanobacteriota; class Cyanobacteriia; order Cyanobacteriales; family Nostocaceae; genus Nostoc. Next base: position 5,108 of record CAZZZY010000410.1, read on the forward strand.
GAACTAGAAGAGGAATCTTTTACTTTGCAAAGTTGCATTCATGAGGCTTTTCATTTACTTGCACCTAAAGCTAAAGAAAAAGGTTTAAAACTCACATTTTTAGATACTCTTAAACTTCCTACTATGATTGTGGGGGATATCACCCGACTGCGCCAAGTCTTGATTAATTTACTCAGTAATGCTATCAAATTTACCCAAACTGGAAGCATAGAAGTTTCAGTTATAATCCGCAAGAATAGGGATATTAATCATTCTTTTGCTGCAAATACCGACGAGATTCAGTTTAGTGTTAAAGATACAGGCATCGGAATTCCCCGCGATCGCGTTGAACGTTTATTTAAAGCCTTCAGTCAAGTGAACTCCTCCATTACTCGACAGTATGGCGGTACTGGGTTAGGTCTTGCCATGTGCAAGCAGCTGTGCGAGTTAATGGGTGGCAGAATTTGGGTTGAAAGTGAACTCAGTGTAGGTAGCACATTTTACTTTACAATTGCCGCTTCTGTTATTTCAGAGGAGTCAGGAGGGGCAAAAGTCCTTGCGCCCGTCCAGCAGTTACAAATAAAAAATTCTGAAAATAACTGTGATGATCGTCTTTCTGACTTCCCTAAATTAAGAATTCTCTTAACTGAGGATAATCAAGTAAATCAGGTAATAGCATTGAAGCAGCTCCAAAGCCTGGGTTATGGCGCTGATGTTGCTAATAATGGCAAAGAAGCGTTGCAGTTATTAGAAAAAGTTCCCTACGATTTAATTTTGATGGATTGCCAAATGCCAGTTCTCGACGGTTTAGAAACCACAAAAGAAATTCA
>CAZZZY010000411.1:0-5912 GCA_964658545.1 uncultured Acetobacteraceae bacterium
GGGGGGCTAGGGGGGTTAGGTTTCTGAGGTTTTAATGTTAGCGATAATACTTTTCTAACAACCTCTTAGGTTGTTACCCATAAAAGATGCGAAAGAGCTTACTATTCTCAATCAAAAAGGAATGGAATATTCATGAAAAAGTTATCAGCTCAGGTTGCTTTGGGTCTAGGTTTGAGTATGATGCTTGGGTTAAGTGAGAAAGTGTTTGCTGGGGATGCAATTAATACTAACATAAATCCTAGTAAACCTCAGCTTTCTTCTTCACCTCAAAACTGTAATAATCTAGATCAAGGAAAGCAAGCTTCTGAGACTATCCAACTATATTATATTCATTCAGTAGATAATTCTCTTATTAGTGATATTAAAAATATATTACAAGGCATTCTCAATCAAAACCCAACTTGCTGGCAAGGGTCTAGCATCGGAACTAGTGGCAACAATCTAATCGTTGTATATGGCAATCCAAATCAACGTAAAGAACTTAAAAGAATCATAGCAACTCTAGACTTTCCCCGTGAGCGTGTCAATCTAGCAATGTGGGGAATACAGATATCCAGCAATAATCCTGAGCAATTGGCTAAGGTCGTGCGCCGAGTTAACCAAGAGATTAATAATACTCAAAGATTAATACAAGATACTTATAAGGAATTTCAAAGTGATGCAAGAGAAATTGTGATAGATCCGGTTTTTCAAAAATTACTTAAACAACTTAATTATCATACAGCATTAGATGAAGATCGACCTTCCCTATCTATGATAGATATCTTGCTACTTATAAGTGCAGCGAAAAAACCAGTTGAGAATTATAATTTGGTAGCTGAAAAACTCTGTAGACTTTTTCAAGAGGAACAATATAAACCCTATGTAGCGGCATTAGACCATGAGAAAAGACCATTTGGAAACTATTTCATCGTCGGTTTACACCAACAAAATTTTCCCGACTCTCAATCCAGTTCCAACTTGAAGCAAGACTGCAAAGGGAACATTCCACCCTACTCGAAAAAAGTGTTGCAAGAAAACTTATGGATTCGAGAAACAGTGCTGGATTTTGCTCTCCAGTACTCTGATCTCATACAAAGACCAGATATGTTCAGTCCAGAGTCTTTACAACAATCTACTGAAGATCTGAACTCACGTCTGAATCCGATCGTTGATGCTATCAACCTTGATGTAGAAGAGTTATTCATTGAACCAACTTTAAAAAAAATCCAAGAGATTGTGAAAGAGTATAAGCATGTGGAATATGCAGAGGTTGGTAAAACCAGTTTAGCGGGTTTAAATGGAATCCAATCGAAAGTTTCGTCAACGCCAATCAGTGCTTTTGATGAAACCCCCCCTCTCAGACTGAGTGATTTGCTCACACAAGCGAATGCAATCAACCCAACTTCCCAAACGTTATTACCTAGTACTTCTGTTAATTTCGGAAGCACGGTTGTCCCGATTGCATCAGTGGTAGATTTAATTGCTGCCCTCAGCCAAGATAGATCGTCATGGCGAACATTAACATCAGGGGTTTCATTAACCATTACTCCCAATGTATTACGCAACAATCAATCTGCTGAACTAGCCATTAATTTTTCTTCTGGACCACCATCACCTAGCACACTGCAAGCAGGAGTGCGTCCCCTATCGCAAATCACTAACCAGAATCTGACAACAAATGCATACGTCAACGCCTTAGATCTATTTACCCTTTCTACATTCAATAACCAAGTCACCATAGATGGAGGGCGAACCTATCTCCCCTTTATCGGAACAATCTGGCAGGGAATATTTAGCGATATCCCAATCTTGGGCAATCTATTCAGTTGGAAAAACCACCCGAAAAATGTCCAGTATCAAAGCATCGTACTAATTAACTCCTTCATTGTCCCTACAGCGATTGGATTAGCTCCTTTATATCAACCAGACCAACCACAGGGAGATACATCGAATCTATTTAATCTTAACAGCACAGCAGTAGAAAACTATAAAATCAACCGGAAACACGAGATTGAGGAAGAAGGGAAATTTTCTGGAGAATAACTTTCCCCATGTTATGACAAAACGTCAAAAAAACTTGACAAACAATAGTAAATAGCTGTTAGCGGATACGAAAATTCTGCGATCGCTATTCCTTTCCATCTCAAATCTGTTTCACTTGATTATGAACCCCTTGCCGTCTGTTTCTCCTGACTAGGGACATTCCTTAATCTCCAGTTTCGTGAAGGAAGACTCCTGCAATCCGACTTGATGATAGTAGTTGCTTCATAGCCAGCCATATAAATAGTGGAATAGTCTTAGCATAACGGCCGCAAAGTCGTCGCGGTTCTTGAATCCATCGATACAGCCATTCAAGTCCTAAGTCTCGAACTATACGGGGTGCCCGCTTGTGAATTCCTGCGTAAACGGGGAAAACTCCACCCAGTCCAATCATTACAGCTTGTATCTTACCCTTATGTTGAGCTATCCAATTTTCTTGCTTAGGACATCCCAGTGACACTAAGACGGCGCTAGCACCACTAGAATTAATCTTTTGAACCAAAGCTTCGTCTTCAGTTTCAGTCAGGGGACGAAAGGGTAGAGGCTCCATCGCCGCAATCTTCATCTGCGGAAATTCCTGCTCTAACCTTTTTTGCATCCTAGAAAGAATTTCTGTTTGGGAACCGACAAAGAAAATACTAAGATTTTCTGTTTGAGTTAGTTGACACAATGCTAGAAAGATGTCCATCCCTGCCACCCGGTTTTGGTAAAGCGCTCCCATTTTTCGCATCATCCATACAAGAGGCATACCATCAGGAGTAACTATATCTGCATTTCGTAATACAGTGGCAAACTCTGGATGCCAATGAGCTTCAATGAGCATATGTACATTGGCTACATATACAGTTTTACTCTCATGCCTACTTGCCCACTTCAGTATTGTTTGTATCTGATCGTCAAAACGCAAAGCAGTAATAGGAAAATCAAGCACTTTTTTAGTAGGTAGAAGCACTCTCGCCACCATCAATAACTCCTGTGTCCAAGAAAAAAAATCCACAGATTACATAGACCATTCCGAATATTAAACACTTCGGATTGGATGACTCCTGACTTTTTGTATGCTTGTGTCATCATTGGAAGTTAACACGTGGAGGTGTAATTGCCTTCTTAGTATACTTTTGCTTAATCGGTAATACTAGAATTACTTGCTGTTGTGTCCTAGCTTACTGTTTTCAGCTAGGGATTTCAGAGGCTGGTTGACAAAATTCATACTTTCTTCATAATTAATTTTTGATTGATTCATGCAAGCATTACATTTTTATGCTGAGTAAGATTTTTTTACGTAGATGATCGATCAATTACACTCATAGTTTAGTTTTTTTCTCTGGTTAATCATGCAGTTGGATCTTCTGCTCCTAAAAGAATCCTCTTGTTGGCAGTGGTGTGCCGTTGATCTCGTAATTTCCGATGGCACGAGCCTTGAAGTGACCGGGATTATGCGATGCCAGGGTGCGTGCGTTTATGCAGCATGGTAGAAAGTTCGGGGTCTGGTTTGGACGAGCGCCGTCGCGTCGCGCAGAATGCTACGAGTAATACCAGCATTGATCGCAGTCAAGAATAATTGCGGGACAATATTATAGGGTAGATGAGCTTTGTCTGTATCTGTATCAAGAATCACTTCATCAAATTATACACGGATATTCGTGAAAATAGTCGTTCCCGTGCCAGTCAGCCGTTGCCCGAAGCCGTCCAGGTTTCTAGTTGCTCTAATTCCAAACTACGGGGGTTCGCTAGGTGCTGGGCTACCAAAGTTGTGGCATATCCCAAACGTTCTGCCTCTAAAATCAGCGATCGCGATCGTGCATAACTAGCATCAATCGCTTCATGTTTGGTGTTGAGAGGTCCGAAATTACCGCCGACGGGGGCCCAAATACCATAACATGGTTCTGACATAGTAATCTTCAGGTAAAATGGCATAACAGGTACTGAAGAACCATTTTTTCTGAAATAAAAGCCCAAAAAACAAGGGGAAGATAAACTTATCTTCCCCCGTTCTATTGTTTTTGTTATTGTCTGGTTTATTAGCTTCTTTGAGTCTTTGCCGTAACATTTGTCTTTGCTTTTTGAGTTGTCGCTTTCTAGCAGAACCGCCTCGACCTTTGTCGTTCCTGCCTTCTTTACGGGGAGACTCCCATCTTTTCAGGCGCATAAATTTTTAACCCCTTGATTTAGTTGTATTGGTAGTGGGCAGGAGGAGAATCGAACTCCTATGACCGCAAGGCCGCCACATTTTGAGTGTGGTGCGTCTACCAATTCCGCCACCCGCCCTTACATCCAACTTTACTATTATACTCTAGTTGAGGGATTTTGTAACAAGTTTGAAAATTAATTTTCGAGATTTTACTGGAATAATCGGTTTAACCATTATATATAAGACTTAAAGGCGTGGCAATGTCAATAAACTAGGGTTAATATCCTGTAGTTTTGCACAACCGCTAAGTGCCATTCCCACATTTAACTCATCTTGTAGCAGTGAGATGACATGAGATACGCCGATTTGTCCTGCGACTGCTAGTCCCCACAAAATGGGTCGTCCGATTAGTACCGCTTTTGCTCCTAATGCCAGAGCTTTGAGAATGTCTGTGCCCCTACGAATGCCTCCATCCAATAGCACTTCTACTTTACCATCCACTGCTGCTACTATTTCAACTAGGGCATCTAAAGACGCGATCGCACCATCGAGTTGTCTGCCACCATGATTGGAGACAACAATTGCTTTGGCTCCATATTCCACAGCCCTAACAGCATCATCTCCCCGTAAAACTCCTTTGATAACTAAAGGTAGTGGAGATAAAGATTGCAACCATTCCAAATCCTGCCAAGTCACTGCTGGGTTTAACTGTTGGGCAAAATAGGTAAATAATCCAGATTCGCCTTTTTCATGGGAAATATCTAGCCCTGAGATAGTAGCAAGATTGGCCAGATGTAAGTCTCGGGGTAAGGCGAACTCGTTACGTTTATCTCTTTCACGCTGTCCGAGAACAGGTGCATCTACAGTCAGACAAAGTGCTTTGTAGCCTGCTTCATAGGCTTTTTCTACCAAAGCACGAGTTAATCCCCGGTCTTTATGGATGTAAAGCTGGAACCATCGCAGAGAATTTGGAAACTGGTCAGATGCAGTCGCTACTTCTTCAATGCTCTTTGTTGCCATTGTACTTAATACCATACCCACACCAGCTGATGCGGCAGCTAGGGCCGTGGCCACTTCTCCATCTGGATGGGCTAGACATTGAAAAGCCATCGGCGCAATTAACAAAGGTAGTTGCAGGGGTTGTCCTAAGATAGAGGTAGTTAGATTGCGATCGCTAACATCGACTAATATCTGAGGTCGCAGCTTGACTCGCTCAAAGGCAGCACGATTATCTCGTAATGTGATTTCGTCCCAAGCACCACTGCTATAGTAATCAAGTGTCATTTGAGACAGATGCTCTTTTGCTAGCTTTTCATACTCAAAGAGATTTATGGGTTGAAAGCGATGGTCATTGGGTACAACTGTCATGGTAGCGGCTGTGGGTTAAGCAATGGGGCGTTTTTAATCTGATTGTCCGATTGAACAAGCTTAAGTAATCATCGATTTATTAGTAACTGAGTTCTTTTAAAGGAACCTATTTAATAATTCTTCTCTGGATAGTTGCAGTAATAAAGGAGTGAATTCTTCTGGAGACAATGCCAATAAAGCTTCAGTAATTACTCTTAATTCTGCATCTAAAGAACCAAAGCGAACTCGCAACAAATTCTCTATCACATTACGACGTTCCGCTTGAATTCCTTCTTGAATTCCTCGGGATAATCGCAGCGGATGACGTCGACGCCGGTCAGCTGCAAAATGCCGTCACTCTTGACCGCCTTGCCGAGACGGGTTTCCAGGTCGGCCCGGAACAGTCCCTTGC
>CAZZZY010000412.1:0-5912 GCA_964658545.1 uncultured Acetobacteraceae bacterium
CGCTCCTCCGCCCCCCTCATCTCCCTGGTGGTGGACAAGCTGGGAGTCGAAAACCAAACACTGCTCCCCGTGGTGAGCGATTCTCTGCCCAAATTGTACCCCCATGAGCAGCTATAATTTGCCTTGTTAAATAAAGCCCTAGTCCAGATCCTGAGACATGGCGATCGCTATGTCCCTGATAAAACCTCTCAAATAAGTGGGGTAACTCTTCTTCGGTAAAGCCAGAACCAGTATCGAGTATTTTTACCACTTGGTCGCTAGAATAACTTTCAAGTACTACTTCCACTTTACCGCCACGGGGGGTATGGTTAATGCCATTACTCAGAAGATTGGTAAAGACTCGTCCAAGTTGCAAAGGATCGCCATTTACCCAGAGAAAGCTACGAAAATCTGATTCGCCATAGTGCAGAGAAATATAAACTTGACGGGTTCTCGCTAGTTCAGTCACGGTAGCTATTACCTCCTCCGCCACAGTTGCCAAGTTAATAGGTGATATCTCTAATTTCAGTCCTTCGGCATCATTGCGGTATACATCTAAAAGAGTTTGGACTAATTGCAGTGTACTCCGATGACTACGAGCCATTGTTTGTAAGACTTTTGCTTGCATTGGCGTGATTTCACCAAATTGCTCATTTTGAAAATATTTCAGCGTTTCAATTGCTCCTAATAGGGGTGTTTTTAAATCATGCGTTAGGGTAGAAATAAAATCTTCACGCATGATGGCTAGTTTTTCTTGGGAGCGTAATTGTGCTTGAGTATAAGCGATCGCTTCTTCATTGCGGTGGTTGCGATCGCTTAACCAACCAGTGACCATCAGCGCAAATACTGCAATCAACCGATTCGCCAACGTCGGAGGATGAATTATTTCTCCTCCTGGAACAAACAAATTCAACAATGTTAATCCTGTCGCTGCAACAGTGATCCCCAATACAGCACCCCGACTCAATCGAGAATCGGCTAACAAAATTGTCCCTGTGTAGAGGTAGCCAAATACGTACTCAGGTGGTGTTAAATATTCCAAGCTGATCACGATAGCAAAGGCGATCGCTATTAGCCCATAAGTCTCTCCACGCTTAGTTATAGCTTCTTTCATAGTCACTAATCGACTTAACATAGTCATTGATGATTTACTAAAAAATTGTGATCGGACAATCTGTATAACTATTTAATTCACCAATTATGATTGATCTCCAATTTATATATGCAAATGCCAACTTGATAACTTATCTCAAAATTCTGATTATCCAGATGCAGAGCAAGATGACTGGGAGCAATGGGGACTGGGTAGTTGCCCACAAAAAACAGGGTATGTACCACAATCTTCCTAATCCCTTAATCTCATTGATAAAACCCTCTGGGATATTTATATTTTCTGAAAGTAGCAAACTTGGAAAATTTATTGTATAAACAAATAATCCTAACTAGCGAGATAAGTAAGTAGGTGAGAAAAAATCAAAGTATATTAAGGAATGTAAATGAAATTTGAATTAGCTCGTAGTGAGGGCTGAAGCCCTCTCTGCGAGACGCTGTTCGCTAACACTACAAACCTTTAATTATTTACGCCGCTCTACTTAGATGAATTAAGATTAAAAAATTAAATAATCTTAACGAAAACTTGAACAAGTATCTGGAAAATAGCAATAACTGAAAATAGTAAATCCTTCAAAATCAAATATTCCAACAGTTAATCTGTTATTTATAAGAATTGGCTTGCTAGCACTTAAATTTAATTGAGCTTAATTGAGCGCAAAATATATGGGACAAGGTTTTTTACAAATAGGCTTAACGCTGTGTATTGTCATAGCAATCACTCCGGTATTCGGTAGATACATAGCGCGTGTCTTCTTGGGAGAAAGAACACTGCTTGATTTTTTAATGAACCCAATAGAGCGGAGTGTGTTCATACTAGCGGGTGTCCGCAAAAAAGATGATATGACCGTTTGGCAGTATATCCAAGCTTTAATGTGCAGCAATATCGTCATGGGTATTTCAGTGTATTTGTTGATATATTGTCAGAGATTCTTGCCCTGGAATCCTAACGGTTTTGGTGCGCCCAGTTGGGATGTATTATTGCACACAACTATTTCATTTGTGACGAATACTGACCAGCAACACTATGCTGGTGAGACAACCTTAAGCTATTTTAGCCAGATAGCGGCTTTAGGTTTTTTGATGTTCACCTCCGCAGCCACCGGTTTATCTGTGGGAATTGCCTTTATTCGCGGGTTGACAGGTAGAAGACTGGGAAACTTTTACGTCGATCTCGTCCGGGGAATTACGCGCATATTGCTGCCGATTTCGATTATTGGAGCGATCGCCTTGCTTGTAGCAGGTGTACCACAAACATTAGCCAAGACTCTGGATTTGAAAACCTTAGAAGGCGGGACGCAATATCTTGCCAGAGGCCCGGTAGCATCCTTTGAAATGATCAAACTTTTGGGCGAGAACGGCGGTGGCTTTTTTGGCGTAAACTCAGCACATCCCTTTGAAAATCCCAATGGCGCTTCTAACTTGATAGAAATGATCGCCATGATTTCTATACCATCAGCTTTGATTTACACCTACGGTATATTTGCCAACAACATCAAACAAGCTTGGCTACTTTTTTGGATGGTGTTTGTGATTTTTGTAGTTCTGGTGGGAGTGACAGCCATCGGAGAACTACAAGGTAATCCCCTTGTTAATAACGCCTTTGGATTAGAACAGCCCAATTTAGAGGGTAAAGAAGTTCGATTTGGCTGGGCACAAACGGCATTTTGGGCAGTTATGACTACCGCTACCATGTCTGGTGCTGTGAACGGGATGCACGATTCTTTGATGCCGCAGGGAATATTTTCGACACTCTTCAACTTGTTTATCCGGGTTATCTGGGGTGGACAGGGGACTGGAACAGCTTACCTATTTATTTACTTAATTCTCACAGTGTTCCTAACTGCACTAATGGCAGGACGAACCCCAGAGTTTTTAGGACGCAAAATTGAAAAGCGGGAAATTGTCCTCGCCAGCGTTGTGCTGTTGATTCACCCAATTCTAGTTTTAATTCCCAGTGCGATCGCTCTGGCTTATCCCATCTCCCTATCTGGAATTAGCAACACTGGCTATCACGGCATTTCTCAAGTAGTTTATGAATACGCTTCAGCAGCAGCAAATAATGGCTCCGGCTTAGAGGGGTTGAGAAATAATACCCTGTGGTGGAACTTGAGTACTTTAGTTAGCTTAATAGGAGGACGCTACATTCCGATCATTGCCATTCTGCTGTTAGCTGAGGGTATGTCTCGCAAACAACCAGTTCCTGAAACCCCTGAACGTTTACGAACGGATTCTCTAGTATTTACTAGTATCACTGCTGGAGTGACATTGGTTTTGGGAGCATTGACTTTCTTTCCTGTTCTAGCTTTAGGCCCCATAGCAGAGGGTTTGAAACTAGCATCTGGCAGTTAGAAAATTTATGAGTTATAAGTCTGGAATTAAGAGAATACCAAAAAATAAATCAATTATCCGGTTTTGTCGGGGAGCCAGGGCACTGCGGTGAATCCAGCGCCAACCTGTACTAGTGTTAGCGTAGCGGTACGACATAGGAGTGTCACCCGAAGGGAGGTTCCCAACGCTCGTAAGGGTTGCGTTAGCGATCGCGGCATCCTACTGCTTGGATCTGTTTCTTGTTGGAAACTCCTAAATCCTAAATCCTAACTTCTAAGTCCTAACTTTATTCATGAATCAAGTGGCAACTAACTTCAAAGCTAGACGGCCAAATCCTCGTTCTGGCGATCGCCGCCAAGCACTTAAAAAAGCGAAGACAATTAATAAGTGGCTGTACTTAAGGGCAATTAGAGATGCTTTTGTCAAGCTCAACCCTAAGTATGCAATCAAAAACCCAGTGATATTTGTGGTTTGGGTGGGGACAATCATCATCCTATTGCTAACGATTGATCCCAACCTATTGGGCCCAACCCACCAAAAGAACCCGCAACTTTTCAACGGCTTGTTGTCGGGGATTTTATTCTTTACAGTTTGGTTTGCCAATTTTGCCGAAGCACTGGCAGAAGGGCGGGGTAAAGCCCACGCCGATGCCTTGCGATTAACGAAATCAGAGATGAGCGCTAAAAAACTTGCTCCCGATGGCATCATTAGTGAAGTTTCATCTACCAGCCTCAAACAGGGCGATAACATCTACGTCGTTGCTGGCGATATTATTCCCGCCGATGGCGAAGTAATAATGGGTATCGCCTCGGTAGATGAATCGGTAATTACTGGAGAATCCGCACTAGTATTAAAAGAATCAGGCTCCGACGTTGGCAGTTCCGTCACTGGTGGGACGCGGATTATCTCAGATGAACTAATTATCCGCATCACTAATGACCCAGGCAGAGGCTTTATTGACCGAATGATTGCCTTGCTAGAAGGGGCAGAACGCAGCAAAACACCCAATGAAATTGTTCTGACAGTATTGCTAGCAGTTATCAGCTTAATATTTTTGTTAGTCGTGGTGACACTACCCGCACTTGCTTACTATATCAATAGTCCAGTCAGCGTACCAATTTTAATTGCCCTATTAGTAGCATTAATTCCTACAACCATTGGCGGCTTACTCAGTACCATCAGCATTGCTGGTATGGATCGAATTGCTCAATTTAACGTTATTGCCACTTCTGGACGAGTAGTCGAAGCCTGTGGTGATGTCAACACTTTAGTTCTCGATAAGACAGGTACAATTACCCTCGGCAACCGTTTGGCGGAAGAGTTTATCCCCATCAACGGTCATTCAATGTCGGAAATTGCTAATGTTGCGTGGGCTGCTAGTGTCTTTGACAATACACCCGAAGGTAAATCCATTGTGCGACTGGCAGAAAAGCTAGTAGCACGGTTTGATTTTGACTCCAGTCAAGCAGAAGGAGTTGATTTTTCTGCCAAAACACGCATGAGTGGCACCAACTTACCTGGTGGGTATGAGGCCAGGAAGGGGGCAGTAGAAGCCATTAAAGCATTTGTGCGTTCCCGCAACGGACGCGGCGATCCCTCAGAATTGAACGCTGTCTACGAACAAGTTTCTCGCCTGGGAGGTACACCCTTAGCAGTCAGCCTAGATAACGAAATTTATGGGATTGTTTATCTCAAAGATATAGTTAAACCTGGTATCCGCGATCGCTTTGATAAACTGCGACGGCTGGGAGTCCGTACCATCATGCTAACTGGAGACAACTGGATTACAGCTTCTGTCATTGCCCAAGAAGTCGGGGTGGATGAATTCATCGCCGAAGCCACACCAGAAGACAAAATGAGCGTCATTCAAAATGCACAAGCGGCAGGTAAACTAGTTGCCATGACGGGAGATGGGACTAACGATGCTCCCGCATTGGCCCAAGCTAACGTCGGCGTTGCAATGAATACAGGAACACAAGCTGCAAAAGAAGCCGCCAACATGGTCGATTTGGACTCCGATCCCACAAAGCTGATCGATATCATTAGCATTGGCAAACAATTGTTGATTACTCGCGGGGCATTGATGACATTTTCCATCGCTAATGATATTGCTAAATACTTTGCAATTATCCCAGTGATATTTGTCGCTGCTAACCTGCAAAGCCTAAATATTATGAATTTGACTAGTTCTAAGTCTGCTGTCCTATCAGCCCTAATTTATAATGCTTTGATTATTCCCGCTTTGATTCCCTTGGCATTGAAGGGTATACGGTTTAGACCACTGACAACTAATCAGCTAGTCCAACGCAATATCTTAATTTATGGCTTAGGTGGGGTAATTGCGCCATTTATCGCCATTAAGTTGATAGATATACTGGTTACAGTTGTCGGCTTGGCTTCAGAATAGCAAAAGTAGAGACGCTACGAAACGATCGCATCTTGACCAAAGTAAAATAATAAACATTTTTACTTTTACCTGTTAAGAGAGGGAA